>CAZKEW010000054.1:0-12822 GCA_964551885.1 uncultured Eubacteriales bacterium | reverse complement strand
TTGAATTTTTTTTCAACGTTTTCGAGCTATCACCCCCCTATCTTTAAGGGGGATAGAATCCCTTTCAAGTCCACCCTTGTCAGAATAATGGCCTATTTATATAATGAAAACCGTGGAACAAAGGCCTTTGGAGCTCAACCTCGACGAAGTCGTCCAAAAGTACCGGCCTCTGGTCAGTTTTAAGGTCAAAAAATCCCTGGGAACCCAGACGCCCGACTGGGAGGACGTCGTCAACGAAGTCATCACCCAAGTCATCGAAAACGTCAAGAAAGGCAAATTCAGGGGGGAATCTTCCATCGGCACGTTTATATACACCATCACCAGCCGGCGGATTGTCGACTATATCAGGCAAAAAACGAAGGTTTTGAAGGGCATTCCTGAGCCTGCCGTCCTGCCTGACCCCTGCGACGACGCCGAAACCCGAGAAAGAGCCCGAATCCTCGCCGAAGCGATAAAAAGGCTGAAGCCCAAATTTAAAGAGGTCTTGGACCTTTATTACTATCAGGAGCTCTCCCGGGAAGAAGTGGCTAAGCGACTGGGGATCTCCCCCCGGAGGGTCAGCGAACGCCTCAATTATGCCCAGAAGCTCCTCCGGAAGATGATAAAACAATGAATTTTTTCCAATTTTTGCTTCATCCGGCGACTAAATCGTTGAAACCGGATGAAAGGTGAATGAGCATGAAAAAATGCAAGTTTGAAGACCAAATCGACAGTTACCTCTTGAATAGATTAGAGGGGGGAGACAGGGACTACTTCGAGGAACATTATTTCAACTGCACGAGCTGTTTCCAGAAGATAGAGGAAAGAAACGAGCTTATTTCCGCCATTAAAACCAGGGGAACCTGGATTTTCAAGGAAGAGCCCGCGACCGAGAGAAAGACCTTTGTTCCCGCTTTTGAAAAGATCTATTCTTTCTTCACTCCCAGACAGTGGGCGACTGCCGCCATCTCCGCGGCCTTCCTCTTGGTGGCTGTTTTCGGCATCTTGCCTCAGCTCAGAAAATCAACGCCTCAGTTCTACCTGAGCGAGAATGAGGTGGTCAGGGGTGAATCCCTAAGCCTTATCTCTCCGATTATCGATGTCAAGACAGTCCCCTCCTTCTTCGAATGGAGGCAGCTCGGCCAGGACGTCGAGTACAAGATTTATGTCTATAACGAAAAGCTCCTGTGGACGGCTTCGACAAAGGAAACGAGGATCGACGTTCCAGAAGATATCAAGCAGTTGATGGTGGCCGGCCAGAAATATTCCTGGCAAGTGAGGGCCTTTTCCTCAAAGGGGACTCTGATCGCCGTCTCCAGCAAGGTGCAATTCCAGGTCACGGCGACTGAATAGTCGTCGCCCCGCCGCTAATCTTCGATCAGACTCTCTTCCTCAGTATACATCCGGCCGCGGCTTTGCTCTTCAAAAGCAAGACAACACATCAAACGGCCGCAAAGCCCTGAGATTTTGGTGGGGTTGATGGCGATCTGCTGTCTTCGGGCCTTTTGAATCGTCACCGGTTCAAACGCCTTCATAAAACTGAAACAGCATAGAGCGCGGCCGCAGACGCCCAGCCCGCCGATCATCTTGGCTTCATCCCGGACTCCGATCTGGCGCATCTCGATTCTCATCTTCAGCTCTTTGGCCAAATCCTTCACCAGCTCCCGAAAATCGATCCGGCCGTCGGCTGTATAGAAAAAAATCCCTTTCTTTTCGTTGAAGAAGTACCTTACCGCTACCAGCTTCATCGGCAAATTCCGGGCTTTGATTCTCTGGAGGCAGAATTCATAGGCCCTCTTTTCCTTTTCCCGCAGCCACCTGAACTTTTTCACGTCCTCATCTGTGGCCTTGCGGATGATCTTGACAGCGCCTTGACCTCCCTTTTGAACGCGGCACACGTCGCTGGAGATATCGATCACTCTGGCTATGTCGCCTCCCAATTCTGACTCGACAAGGCAAACATCGCCTTTTTGGATCTCCTCTTCTCCCTTTAAAGCTCGGAGGATTTTTCCCGTGCTCTCAGAAACGAGACAAATGATTTCAGACATGCATTCTTTCTCCCATAAGAGAATAAAAAGAGCTGACGAGAAGACTAACATTGAGATTTTTGTTCAAGCCGGAAATGGCAGACTCGACTTGGTTCAAACACCCCAAGGATTGGTCCAGACTCCAATCCTTGCTTAATGCCTCGATTTTTTCTGTATAATCGGGGTTTACAAGGAGAGAAGCATCTCCCCTCTCTTTGAGGAGGATAAAATCCCGGCAGAATGAAGCCAGAATCTCCAGGGTCCTCTCTAAGTCTTCCCGGATAATGCTGCGTTTGGCGAAAGCGTAATTTCTCAAGAATGCCGACGCTTCCCCTTTTTTGAGGAAGGAGAGGAAAATATTCCAGGCCTCTTGTCGTTTCTCCTGAATCTCATCCCAATCCAGCCCCAACGCCTCTTCAAGATTCCCCCTGACAAGGAGAGAAATGATCTTAGCTCTCTCTTCGGAATACCCTTTTTCTGCCAACAGCTTCCGGATTTCTTCCTTACCGATGGGAGTGAATTGAAGAATCTGGCAGCGCGATTTTATCGTCGGCAGGATCAAGTCAAGGTTGGCCGTAAGAAGGATGATGTGGGAAAAAAGAGGCGGCTCTTCCAAAACTTTAAGCAAGCAATTGGAGGATTCTTCATTCATCTTTTCCGCTTCATCGACGATGAAGACCCGTTTCTTGCTCACCATCGGCCGCAAATAAGCCGCCTGACGTATTTCTCTCATCTGGTCTATTTGAACGAATTGTCCTTTGGGTTCGATTTCCCAGATGTCAGGCAGCCTCCGGCCTGTGATGGCCACGCAGGTGGCGCATCCTTCACAGGCATCATCTTTTTTTCTTTCGCAATTAACGGCTTTTGCCAAGATGCGGGCGAGGCTTCTCTTCCCTACGCCCTTGGGTCCGCAGAAAATCAAAGAATTGGGAACGCGGTTTTTCTCGAGGGCCAGCCGCAAGATTTTTTTCACCCGGCTGTTGCCCAAGACTTCGTCAAAACCCACGCTATCTCCTTTCCAGAACGTTATTGAACTTTCCTCAGCGCGTCCCTTAAAAATCTCCCCGTCTGAGAATTATCCACCTTGACCACTTCCTCCGGAGTTCCCTGAGCCACAATCCAGCCCCCTTCTTCGCCTCCTTCCGGGCCCAAATCAATAATATAATCGCAGAATTTGATGACATCAAGGTTATGTTCGATCACCACGACCGTGTTGCCTATATTCACCAGCTCGGAGAGGAGCTCGAGGAGCTTGCGCACGTCATCGAAATGAAGACCAGTTGTGGGCTCGTCGAGCAAAAAAAGAGTCTTGCCGGTGCTTTTTCTCCCCAATTCTTTGGTCAATTTGATACGCTGCGCCTCTCCGCCCGAGAGCGTCGGCGCGGGCTGGCCGAGCCGGATGTATCCCAGACCAACAGACTTGAGAGTCGCCAATTTTCTCTTGAGCAACGGATGCGGCCGCAGATACTCATAAGCTTCATTGACGGTCATGGCGAGATAATCGGCGATATTTTTTCCTTTGTACATTACAGTTAGAGTCTCTTTATTATACCTCTTGCCGCCGCAACGGTCGCAGGTCACCAGCACATCCGGCAAAAAATGCATCTCAATCTTCCTGGCGCCCGCCCCCTCGCATTCCTCGCAGCGCCCTCCGGGAAGGTTGAAACTGAATCGGCTCGACGAGTAACCTCTTATCCTCGCTTCAGGGGTGCGGGCGAAGAGTTCCCTCAAGGGAGTGAGCAAGCCTGTGTAGGTGGCGGGGTTGGACCGGGATGTCCGGCCGATGGGCTTCTGGTCAACGGCGATGACCTTGTCAATCTGCTCGATTCCCAGAATCGATTCGTGCTCGCCAACTTTCTGTCTTGCGTTATGGAAAATATTCAACAGGCTCTTGTAGAGGATATCACATACCAAAGTGCTTTTCCCCGAGCCCGAAACTCCTGTTATGGCTGTCATAGTCGATAGCGGGATGCGCACGTTCAAATCTTTAAGGTTGTGCTCTTTCGCTTTGACTACAGTCAGCCAGCCCTTCGGTTTTCTCCTCGCCGGAGGGACAGGAATCTTTTTTTCCCCGCGCAAATACTGGGAAGTCAGGGAGTCGGGCGCCTTGAGGATCTCATGGAGATTGCCTTCGGCAACCTTGTAGCCTCCTTCTTCGCCAGCCCCCGGGCCTAAATCCAGGATATAGTCGGCCGAGCGGATCGTCTGCTCGTCATGCTCCACCACGATGATGGAGTTGCCCTCATCGCGGATGCCGCGCAGGAGACGAATCAAGCGGCTGTTGTCCCGCTGGTGCAGCCCTACGGTGGGCTCATCCAGGACATAAAGGACTCCCCTGAGACGGGCTCCGACCTGGGCGGCCAACCGGACGCGCTGGGCTTCTCCTCCCGAGAGAGAAAGCGTTGTCCGGCTGAGCTGGAGATAGGGCATTCCCAATTCCACCATGGTCTCGAGCCGGGAGAGAATTTCTTTCTGTATCCTCGGGGCAACGAACGCCGCCGATGAGCTAAAACGAAAGGACCGGATTTCCTCTATGAGTTTATCTACCGGGAGAGAACTCAATTCCGAGACATTCTTGCCGCCAATTTTTACGGCAAGGCTCTCTTTCTTTAGCCGGGTGCCCTGGCAGAGAGTACAGGTTTCATCCGTCAGCCCGACTTCACCCCACTCGTTGAGGACTGTCTCGAAACCTAAGCCATGACAGCGAGAGCAGGCGCCGTAGGGGCTGTTAAAGGAGAAGCTGCGCGGCTCAAGCTCGGGCAGGCTGATTTCACAAAACGGGCAGAGAAGTTTGAGCGAATAAAAAACTTCCTCTCCGTTTTCCTTGAGCAAAAGAAGGCCGTCGCCCGAAATCTCCAAAGCTTTTTCCACTGCCTCCCTGATTCTCTTGGCAGCGTTGGCTCGGAGGACAATCTCATCGACGAGGACCTCGATATTGTGCTTCTTTGTCTTTTCCAGCCGAACCTTTTCCTCCAAATCCTTAAATTCTCCGTCCAGACGAAACCGGAGAAAGCCTTTTTTCCTGAATTTCTCCAAGAGCCGGCCGTACTCTCCTTTTCGGCCTCTTATGAGAGGCGCCAATAACGTCAGCTTCTCGCCGGGAAAAGAATCAATAATCTTCTGGACGATCTGCTGCGGGGTCTGAGAGCTTACCTGCCGGCCGCATTGGGGACAATGGGGCGTTCCCACCCGTGCGTAGAGCAGGCGCAGCAAATCATAAATCTCTGTGACCGTGCCGACAGTTGAGCGCGGGTTGGAAGAGATGGTCTTCTGGTCGATGGAAATGGAAGGCGAGATGCCCTCGATGGACTCGATCTCCGGCTTTTCCATTTGCTCGATATACTGGCGGGCATAGGCAGAAAGGCACTCAATATAGCGCCGCTGTCCCTCGGCATAGAGGGTATCGAAAGCGAGCGAGCTTTTTCCCGACCCGCTCGGCCCTGTGACCACGATGAGTTTATTGCGGGGCAGGCTGACGTCGATATTCTTCAGGTTATGCTGCGCCGCCTTCTTTACTCTGATCTCTTCAAGCATATCCTTATTTTAGCTTTTTACCCTCCTCTTCACAAGGAATGCCGTCCCCCTCCCGGAGATAGCATTTCTATTTCTATGATTGTTTTTTTAGCTTGGTCAAGGGATTCGTTCCCTTCACCAAACTTTCCAGTGACATCGCGGGACTCCCTTATCATCATGGAAACGGAAATGCTTCTCCTCCTGGATTGCTGATTGACCATTTGCTGCTTATAATGTAGGATTATTCGAGGTTCAAGTTACGCCGATGTCAAGGGAAGAAAACCTCCTTAACTCCTTGAAAATACTGCAGGAAATCGCGGCCAAGGAAGATTCGATCACGGCCGTAAAACACATTCCCGCCCAGGAGGGCCGTTTCGCCGATTATCCACCTGGCATACACCCGGCCCTAAGCGCCGCCCTCAAACAAAAGGGCTACCAGAAGCTATACTCCCATCAGCGCTCTTCCTGGGAGGCCCTAAAGGACGGAAAACATATCGTCGTTGTCACACCGACCGCCTCAGGCAAGACTCTCTGCTATAACCTTCCTGTGCTCAACTCCATCCTTCGGGATACGTCCAGCCGCGCGATCTATCTCTTCCCCACAAAAGCCCTCTCGCAGGACCAGAAGGCCGAACTCGACGAGACCATCGACCTTCTCCCTGATAGTATTCGGATTTACACCTACGACGGTGATACGCCCCAGGACGCCAGAAAAGCCATCCGGAGCGTCGGCCAGATCATCCTCACCAACCCTGACATGCTGCATGCGGGCATCCTGCCGCATCACACCAAATGGATCAACCTCTTTAAAAACCTTAAATACATCGTCATCGATGAGCTGCACAACTACCGCGGCATCTTCGGAAGTCACCTGGCCAATGTCCTGAGGAGGCTCAAGAGAATTGCGGCGTTCTACGGGTCCTCTCCTCAGCTCATCCTCTGCACGGCCACAATCGCCAACCCCGTGGAGGTGGCTGAAAAAATGATCGAAGAGCCTGTCGCCTTGATCGAAGACAACGGAGCCCCTCGCGGTGAAAAATACTTCATTTTTTACACGCCTCCGGTGGTCAACAAATTCTTGGGTATCCGGCGTTCCTACATCAATGAATCCCGGCGTGTCGCTTCCGTGTTTCTCAAGAACGACCTCCAGACCATCGTCTTTGCCCAGAGCCGCTTGAACACAGAAGTCCTCCTCACCTACCTCAAGGAAGACATCGAGAGGAGCATCAAGGACAAAGGCCTCATCCGCGGCTATCGGGGAGGCTATCTTCCTCTCAAAAGGCGGGAAATCGAAAAAGGGTTGCGGGAGGGGAAAATCCTCGGCGTCGTCTCCACCAATGCTTTGGAGCTCGGTATAGATATCGGCAGCCTGGATGTGGCCGTTTTGGCCGGTTACCCGGGGACGATCGCCAGCACCTGGCAGAGGGCGGGCCGGGCCGGCCGAAAGACGGGAAAATCAGCGGCGGTTCTCGTGGCCTCGAGCTCCCCTCTTGACCAGTTCATTGTCAACCATCCTGATTACTTCTTCACCAAGAGTCCCGAGAGAGCGCTCATCAATCCCGATAATCTCTCCATCCTTGTCAGCCATGTCGAGTGCGCCTCCTTCGAGCTGCCTTTCGCCGACGGGGAAAGATTCGGCAAGATGGAGATCGGCGAAATCTTAAAATTTTTGGAAGAGGAAAAACTCCTCCACCATTCGAAAGAGAAATGGTACTGGACGTCGGATGCCTATCCGGCCGACGCTGTCAGCCTACGGAGCATCAGCTCGGACAATTTTGTCGTGGTCGACCAGACCGGAGAAGCCAAGGCGATCGCCGAGGTCGATTTCACGTCTGCCCTCAGCACCCTCCATCCCAAAGCCATTTACATGTGCGAGGGAGAGCAGTATTTCGTCGAAAACCTCGATTTTGAGCAGAGGAAAGCCTATGTGAAAAAGACAGACGTGGATTATTTCACCGACGCCATCGATTACACCAAGATAAAAATCCTGGACGTTTTCAACAATAAAAAAATAGACCGCTGCCAGATTTCCCACGGTGAAGTCCATGTCGCCACCCAGGTCGTTGGGTTTAAAAAAATCAAGTTCTTCACCATGGAGAATGTCGGCGCCGGGAATCTCAGCCTGCCGCAGAATGAGATGCACACGACCGCTTACTGGGTGACCATTCCCGCCTCGCTCATCCAAACCCTGCCTTTTTCTTCCGAGGAGAAAATCAACGGCCTCTTCGGCCTGGCTTACCTCCTCCACCATGTCTCTCCCCTTTTCATGATGTGCGATCTCCATGATGTCGGCGTTTCCATCGGCGATAACATGACGGGAGAGTCAGTGCTGCCCCGGAATATTCCCCAAAAGATTGCCGCCTTCGAAGAACCGCCTGTTTTTTTAGAGCCCGCTTTTGAGCCCAATATTTTTATCTACGACAATTATCCAGGCGGCATCGGTTTGAGCCCGGCCCTTTTTGAGCTGGAGAAAGAGCTCCTCAAACACTGCCTGAAGACGATCAACCTCTGCCCATGTCAAGAAGGCTGCCCTTCCTGTGTCGGTCCAGCCAGGGAGACGGGAAAACAGGCCAAGCAGGTTGCTCAGGATATTTTAAGAGGGTTGCTCGAATAAGGCGCGGAAAAGACGAGAGGAAGGCTGGTTTCTGGGCGGGGCCTCAGGTGGAAGTTAGCTTCTCCAGCTTCTTCTCATCTCCCATGACGATCAGAACATCGCTGTCCTTGATGACAAAATCCGCTTTGGGCACATAGACCGTCCTTTCAGGAACGAGTTCCCTGACAGCGATCACTTGAATCCCATATTTGTTGCGCAAGTCAAGGTCTCTGAGGCTCTTGCCGATAAACTTCTCCGGGGGGGCAATCTCTTGAATGCTGATCCCGGAAAGAAGAGGAAGGCACTCCAGGATATTGGGGCTGGTCAGCTTCAGGGCGGTCCGGATGGCCATGTCTTTCTCCGGGTAGATGACTTCGGTCGCGCCCACGGCATCCAGGATTTTGGCGTGATCTTCCGTCAAGGCTTTGGCCACGATGCGTTTGACTCCCAGCTCATGGAGGTGCAAGACCGTCAGGATCGAAGCTTCCATTTCAGGACCCAAACTTACCACAACAACATCTATCTCTCGGATGCCGATAGCCTCAAGACTATCCTTGTCTGCCGAATCCATCAGCACCGCATGAGAGGAAAAGGATTTGGCGGCCTCGATTTTATCCTTGTCTTTGTCTATGGTTAAGACCTCATGGCCCCGCTCATACAACGTTTTGGCGACGTTCGAGCCGAAGCTTCCCAAACCAATGATGGCAAATTTGATCATGTTAGACCCGCCTTACATTTTATCCTATCATTACCCTTTCTTCAACGTACTCGAATTTTCCCAGGGCTTTGCGCCGGCTGAAGGCATAAAGGAGGGTTAAAGGGCCGATTCTCCCCGCATACATGGTCAAGACAATCGCCACTTTGCTCAGCGGGCTTAGGCTCGATGTAACGCCGAGAGAAAGCCCGACCGTGCCGAAAGCAGAAAAGACCTCGAAAAAGACTTCCTTCATGAGCATGGCCGGCTGGCTGGCAAGGACAAGAAAGGACGAGATAAAGATCAGGCTCAAGGCCAGGGAGATGACGGTAAAGGCCTTGACTACATTTTCCTGCGGAATGGTCCTGTAGAAGATGTTGATAGATCCTCTGGCCGCAATTTTGGACTTGATAAAAGCTAAGACCACCCCGAAGGTGCTGGTCTTGACGCCCCCCCCTGTCGACCCCGGGGAGGCGCCGATGAACATCAGCAGAATCATAACCAAAACAGTGGCTGTGCTCAAAGCCGTTAGGTCCATCGTGTTAAACCCGGCCGTCCTCGGCGTGACGACTTGAAAGAGGGAGGCAAGAATTTTCTCCTTCAGGGAAAAATTCTTCATCGAGTTGCCCGCTTCCAGCAAAAAGAAAAGAAGATAAGAGCCGATGATGAGGACGACGGTCACCAAAAGCACCAATTTGCTGTGAAGGGAAATTTGAACTTTCACTCCCTTAAAAAGGTTGGCAATGGCCCTCACCGCCTCATGGATGACCAGAAATCCCAGACCGCCGAGGATGATCAAAAAGACGACCGTCAGGTTGACCAAAATATCGCCCCGGTAAGACATGAGGCTGTTGCTGAAAACAGAAAATCCCGCGTTGCAGAATGCCGAAACGGCGTGGAAAAGAGAGGAGTAGAGAGCCTTAAGCAGGGGCAAATCCTTCTGGAACCGGAGAAACAAAAAAAGAAATCCTATAAATTCTATAGAAAAAGTAAAGAAGAAAATGCTCTTGACCAAAGACCTGAAATCCCGGGGAGCGCCCGGGAGAAAACCTTCTTGGACCAGGATCCTGTCCGTGACGGCAATCTTCCTCCCCGCGACCAAAAGGATCATGGTGGAAAAGGTCATGATGCCCAATCCACCCAGCTGGATCAAAACCAGGATGATGATCTGACCCGTGAGGGTAAAATAAGTCGGCGTATCTTGGACGATGAGGCCAGTCACGCAAACGGCCGAAGTCGAAGTGAAGAGCGCGTCCACAAAAGAGATATGGCCTGACGTCGCGCTAAAGGGAAGCATCAAAAGGAGAGCGCCGACAAGGATGGCCACGGCGAAGCTGATGGCCAGAACCTGGGCCGGTTGAAATAGGCGTTCTTTGTGAACGGTAATGGCGTCTCTCCTCTTAGGCCTTATCTGCCATAAGACTCACCTCCTCAGAATCTATAATTTGGCAATGCGTTTGTCAACCAAAGCACAGCAACAATTCTATGTTAGGAAATCTTCATTTCGCCCAGGCGAGGAGTGGGGGCGAAGAAGGTCATCCGGAGGCGAGCGGGTATGGTTCCTCGAAGAGGAGAGCGAGCCGAGGACTAAGCGAACTTGCCTCGCTGGGGCAAGTTCGCGGGCCTTCGAGCCCACACCCCGAGCCTAATTTGACAATAACCCCTTCCTATGTTATTTTTGGAAGCGGCAACGATGAATGTTTTCAGATTAATCACCGAAGCCAGCCTTGTTGTCCAACTGGTCTTGCTCATCCTCCTCTTTTTCTCCGTTTTTTCCTGGGCGATCATTTTTTACAAGAGGAGAACCATCAAGGCCGCCTCTTCCCAATCCGAAAAATTCCTCAAGGCTTTTCGGCGAAGCAAGAACCTTTCCGAGGTCAATGAAGCCGCCAGAAAATACCAGGGCAGCCCCCTGGCCGCTCTTTTTCAATCCGGATTCAAAGAGATGGTCCATCTGTCTCGTTCTAATCCTCAGAACTCTATTAACTCCTCCAAGTTGGAAACCTTGAGCCGGGTGCTAACAAAGGCCTCCAACGCCGAGGTTTCCCGGCTAGAGAAAATGATGAGCTTCCTGGCGACAACGGGGAGCGTCACTCCGTTCATCGGTTTATTCGGCACAGTCTGGGGGATTATGAATGCTTTCCAGAAAATAGGGATCGTCCGCTCGGCCAGCCTGGTCACGGTCGCTCCCGGCATCGCCGAGGCTTTGATCGCCACCGCCTTCGGGCTTTTTGCCGCCATACCGGCCGTCATCGCCTACAACCATTTCCTCCACCGCATCAAAAACCTCATCACTGAGATGGAAGACTTTTCCTTGGAATTCTTGAATATCGCAGAAAGACTCTATGGCACTTAAACCGCAATCCTTATCCCCTTCTTCCTCCAAGAAGCAGATCGGGACTTCTCTCAGCGAAATCAATGTCACGCCGTTCGTCGACGTGATGCTCGTCCTCCTGGTCATCTTCATGGTCACCGCGCCGATGATGCAATCAGGAATCGGAGTGAACCTCCCTGAGGCCGAAACACAATCTGCCCCGGCAGAGGAGGGACTCACCATTACCATCACCAAGGACAGGTTCATCCATATGGGCGAGGCGGTCATCAACATCCATCTCCTCGAAAAAAAGCTCCGAGAGTATTTCGCCGGCAAGACCAAGAAAATCGTCTTCATCCAGAGCGATAAAGATATTTCTTACGGCTTTTTCGTCGACGTTGTCGATATCATCAGGAAGGCGGAGGTGGAGACGATAGCACTCGTGACCGAGCCGAAAGAACTCAAAACGGCCAAGACAAAAAGATGACCCGGAGAGGAGAAAACAAGTCTTTCAAAAGGGCCATTTATGCCTCTCTCTTCGCCCATTTAGCTCTCTTCCTCTTGATCCTGGTCTCTCCCACTTTGCCCAAATCTTCAAAAAAAGGAATGATTCATTATATCCCCCTCAGTTTTGTCGCTCCCGGAGGAGGAGGCGGGGGAGGCGGCACGCCCCCGGCAGGGCCTCCTGCTGCTCCCCCTAAAAAAGAAACCCTCAGAGACCTGACTACCCCTCAAAAAGTCCAGCAGGAAGCAAAGTCTTCCAGGCGTTATCCGGTGGAAAAGCCAAAGAAAGAACCTCAGCAAAAAACAGAGAAAAAGGCGGCGATCACCAAGCCGGAGCCCAGTCCTCCGGAGGCCGCAAAGGAAGGCGCGGCAAGCGGCGGCGGCACAGGGAGCGGAGAACCCGGAATGGGCACCGGCCTGCGCATCGGCACAGGGAGCGGGCCGGGAGGTCCAGGCTACGGCGGTTCGTTCGGTCTTTCCAACTTTCCCTATACCTATTATCTCCAGATCATCACCGACAGGGTCTCGACCAACTGGTTTACTTCTCTCGTCGACCCCGGCGTTTCAGGAAATTTCCAGACCGTGATCTATTTTAAAATCAACAGAGATGGACAGGTGACCGACTTAAAAATTGAGGAGCCGAGCGGTATCACCCCCCTGGATTTATCGGCGCTCCGCGCGGTCAAAGCCGCATCTCCCTTCCCTCCTCTGCCCAGAGATTATGAGGACTCTTACCTGGCCATTCACTTGATTTTCGAGCATTCCAAATGAAACGGGTAAAAATGAAAAAAATCCTGCTGACCAGCACCTTGCTTCTTTTCTCTTGCGCTTTCCTATTTCCCCAACAAGAAATCTACTTAACCCTGAAAGAAGGAGTTCCTACCATCAGCCTGGCCCTTCCCGATTTCATCGCCCAGGGTTCTTCCCCTAAGGTCAAAGAGGCGGCTGAGGTGATTCATCAAGTGATCTCTTATGACCTTGCTTACAGCCGCATCTTCCAGCTCTTGCCCAAAAAATATTACGATTATATCCGGCCGTTGGACCCGAAAAACATTAAGTTCAAGGACTGGGAATCGATCCAAGCTAATATTCTTTTCGCCGGCGAAATTTCGGAGGGCGAGGGCGAAAATATCATCTTTGAGGGCAAGCTCTATGACGTCAAAGGCCAAAGATTCATCTTTGGAAAACGTTATCAGGC
>CAZKEW010000053.1:0-13058 GCA_964551885.1 uncultured Eubacteriales bacterium | reverse complement strand
ATATCCCAATTCAAGCTAAATGTAAATATATAATACGTGATATTATTTATGAAATAGCCCACTTAGTAGGCAACATCCGTCTTCCATGATTATCCTGAGTTTTAAGAGATGGGGACTGGCGCTGTGCCACCCATCTTGGGCATTGGACGTTTTTATGTATATAATACTCCCTTTCGGAAGTGAAAAAACCAAAGGAGAGGATTATCTCTATGGGCGCGTTTGGGACAGAGGCGGTCTTGCCGGCATGCTCAATGCCGTAGCCCTGACCGGCCTCATTCTCCTCATGACTTGGGTTATGACCAGAGCAAAGGTTATTTTGAAGCTCTAACCTTCATGGCTGAATTTTTTCAATCGGTCCAAAGCTTGCCTTTTCTCGGCGAAATTCTCTCCGTGGGCTCTGCTTTTATCTGGGCCATCGCCATTTTGCTCTTCAGGGTCAGCGGCAAGTCAGTCCATCCGCTCGGATTGAATCTTTTTAAAAACATTCTGGCCACTGCCCTTCTCAGCCTCACCATGCTCCTCCTCGGAGAGCCGCTCCTGCCCGGAGTTCCCTGGCAGAGCTATGGATTGCTGGCTCTAAGCGGAGTCATCGGGATTGCCCTCTCGGACACGCTTTTTTTTATTGCCTGAATCTATTGGGCGCGGGACTGACAGCTATCGTCGATTGCCTCTACAGTCCTTTCGTCATCCTGTTTTCCATTCTCTTTATCGGCGAGCGTATGGGCGTCCGTCAGGTTCTTGGTGTCCTCTTCATCCTTTCCGCGATTCTTTTTATTTCTCAGAAAAAAGAAGAAGGAATGCCTGCCCGAAAAAACCTCATCCTGGGAATCGGGCTCGGGGCCTTGGCCATGGTGACGATGGCCGCAGGAATTGTGATGATCAAACCGATGCTCGCTCATTCTCCCGTTCTCTGGGCCAGCTTCCTGCGGACGGGCACCGGCGCGCTTGTCATATCCGGCCTTTTGGTTTTTCATCCGAGACGGCGCCTGATCTGCGGCCCTCTGGCTGTGTTATCCAACTGGCGGATCATGGTCCCGGCATCAATCCTGGCCGCCTACCTTTCCAACATCGCCTGGATGGCCGGCATGAAGCTGACCCGGGCTTCTGTGGCGGCTCCTTTGAACCAGCTCAACACTATCTTCATCTTCATCCTGGCCGCCATTTTCCTCAAAGAAAAAGTCACCAAGGGAAAAATGGTTGCCGTCGGCTTGGCCACTCTCGGAGCTTTCCTGGTCTCCTGGCCTTGACCGCAATCCCTTCGATTCTATAAAAACGTCTTTTCAAAATAGGCGCAAGAATCTTTGATTGTTTTCTCTATATCGACATAAACATGAGAGAATTCTTTTCTGCTTTTCTCGTTGGAATAAAACGTTTTCCAGCCGCTGAGCCTTCCGTAGGCATAGGTCAGCAAAGGCATTTTTCGTGTCAGAGCGCTCGCCAACTCCAAAGTTAAACCTCCAGCCGCCAGTAAAGTGGCGGGAACCCGGAAAGGATAGACCGGCCGCCGGGCATGTTTCCCGATCAGTCTCAGGACCTCCGAATAAGTGAGGTTAGCGCCGGCAAGAAGATACTTTTCTCCGGCTCGCCCTCGCTCCAGAGCTTTGATGATGATCGCTGCGACATCCCTGACATCCACTACACCCAGCCCGCCGGCAAAAGAGCCGAAGAGCTTGCCCTTATAGACATTGGCATAAAGCTGGTTGTGAGGAGTCTCGAGGCGATGGTCTCCAGGCCCCATGATGGACGCGGGATTTAAGATGATGGCCTGGAGCCCTTCTTTGTGCGCGGCATTTTCCACGATCCTCTGGCCCAGGTATTTCGAAGTCATATAATGAAAATGGGGCGGCCAATTAAAGGGCGTATTTTCATCAGTCAGGTTCCCTCTTTTATCATATCCTAAGGCGCCGACCGAAGAGATATGAATAAGTCTTTGAATATCAGAACGCAGGCATGCGTCCACAGCGCAGCGCACACCTTCCCGATTGATTTTCATCAACCGGTCAAAATCCCTGCGCCGATAGGAAATATAACCCGCCAGATGGATCACGTGGCTCTGATGCCGGCAGGCTTTAAAAAGGGCTCTGCTATCTGTAATGTCTCCGTAAAAGACGCGGATTTTTTGAGCTTTCCAGGTTGCAGGGATCTTATCGCCCGGAAGGACATAGGCCGAAATGGAGTCTTCCCCAAATTTTCTTATCAGTCCTGGAATGAGGACATAGCCGACAAAGCCTGTGGCTCCTGTGACAAGGATTTTCATACTTCAAAAAACGGGGACGGTTCTCAACGAGAACCGTCCCCTGAAAAATCTCGCCGGTAGATGAAAAAGTCGGTGGAAATGCCGACGAGGGCGTGGAGAATAAACGTATAGAGAAAAGAGCCGGTGACGTAGGCGATCCCTCCGAAAAGGAAACCCGCAACCAGGGAAGCCAAAATCTCGGAATCCGGGTGTCCGATATGATAAAGGGTTGACAGCATGGTTTGAAGGGAGAGGGCGGGTATCAAGCCCAGAGTCGAAACAAACGGGAAGAACAAAATCCCCCGATAAAGAAACTCCCAAGGCAAGTAATACAGAAAAAGATAAGCTATTTCATAAACAATGAATTTTCTCGGGTTACTGCAAGCCTTTTTGGAAAAGGGATAGAATCCCCGAAGCTTCGGGTCCCTGGAACCGATAAAACCCGCTAAAATAGTTAGAGGAAGGCCGATGACTGCAATTAATAAGCCCCTTTGCCAGTTGCCAAACGTAAAACCCGCTTCTTTCAAAAATAAAAAGGGAGCCTGGGCAATTACAAAAATGAGCCCACAGGTAACAGCAAAGAAGAGAACAAAAAAGGAAGCAAAGTAGAGCAAAAAAGCCCTGAAATCATCGTTTTTTTCAAGAAACCGTCTGTAATTTAAAACAGTGAGGCCGAGGGCGAAGGCCGCGGAAAGATAGAGAAGAAGGATGGCTATTTTATGTATCCTTTCCTTTTTTCATCCAAATACCAAGAAACGATGGCTTGGATCTGGCTGTTTATATCGTTGTCAGGATTGTAACCGAGTTCGGCAATGGTTTTGGAAATATCGTAAGTCGTGTGTCTTGTGATCCTTTTGATCCGGTAAAAAGTGACTTCCGGCAAGAAATCAGGAAAGATCTTTCTTCTGAGCTCCTGGATTGCAGCAATGAGAAAAGCTATCGGCACCGGAACATAGAGCCACTGTTTTTTCTTCAGCCCCTTCTGCAATCCCGAGAAAAAGGTCCTCCAGGTGGGAAGCTCACTATTGGTGACTGAATAAGCCTTTCCTTCAAGCCCTTTCTTCAAACAGGCCAAATAGACAGCCTGGCAGAGGTTATCGATGTAACAATAGCCGAAACGCCATTTCCCGCGGCTGACAATCAGAGGAAATCCCCTCTCAGAGCCGTTCATAATTTTTCCGCCGGACGTCCGGTCGTTCGGGCCGAAGACATCGCCCGGACGAAGAATCACCACAGGAAGATCGTCTTGTCTTGCCTTCTCAAAAAAGAAAGCCTCTGTTTTTTTCTTAGCCCGGGTGTAAGGCAAGAATTCAGCGGATAGCCCAGGGTTTTCCTCGGAGATATTCTCCCGGCTGTACCCGAGCGTCAAGCCCGTCGATATGTAAATGATTTTTTTGGGCTGGATCTCGAGCTCCGATATTTTTTGGACGAAATTAACAGTCAACTGATAGATTCCGGATTCGCATTCCTCTTCAGAAGCCAGGTCCGACGTCAGGGAGGCCGCATGGACGATGTAATCCAAATCCGGGGGAATATTAAACCCTTTTGGTTCGAGCAAATCGCCAAAGATAAGCTTGACCGGCAATCCAGCCAAAAAATGAAGGTCGGAGGTCCGCCTGACCAGGCCATAGACTTCAAACCCCTTCCCTAAAAAATAGCGGCAGAGGTTTGAGCCGATAAACCCGTTGGCTCCGGTAATAAAGATTTTTTGCTTCAAGAGTCGGCCTTTGAAATGAATTACCTTTTTACTGTAATCCGATTCCACCGTTTAATCAAGACATGCCCGAGAACTGCAGCAAAAAGCGCCATGGTAATCCCGGCTAAGACGTCGATGAGATAATGGAAGCGGCCGTAAACAGTGGAGATGTAAAGTGACAAGATAACAGGTGTCAGAACATAGAACGTTACCCGGGAATAACGGTAGGCCATCCACCACATGATGCTCGCCGCGGCGCAGTGAATGCTGGGGAAGGCTCCTCCGGGCACATGGATGCGATTCCTGATGAACTCTCCGACCGCCGTGAAAAAATATCCCCGGAGGGGAATATCATAGAGCTGGCTGATCTTGCGCATCGGCCCGGCAACAGGGAAAAACATGAAGCCGATTGTGCACAAGACAATGGCAAGTCCGAGATAGAAAAGATAATCCTCCATCTCCCGTTCCCCGCGCTTATAAAAGATAATAGCGCTGAGGATAGGATAAATCAGCACATAAAAAACATAGCAAAAGCTCATCCACTCCGTCAGCCAAGGAGTGATAAACCTTTGTATCCAGATCGTGGGCTGGACGCCGAAGAGAGCCTGTTCAAGGTCTATGACCGCCTGGTCATTCCAATGGGCAACGAAAATGTGCTGCAACCGGAGAGAAATGTTGTAGATGTAGAATAAAAAAAGCTGGACAGAACCCGTCCTCAGCAGAAACTTGACGAAGCGCCTCTCGGATTTCTGCTCAAGGACATTGGCCGCTAAATAAATGAACACAACCAAGTTATTCGCCAGGACAAGTCCCGGCCAGCCTTTGACTCGCGAAGGAAAAAGGAGGGATAGGATGGTAAAGAGAAGGATGGCGCCAAAGAGGAGGATATCCGTAACCCGGATTCTCAGCCCAAAAAACTCTCGAGCCGTTCCTGCGCCTTTAGAAAGGGACATTTCTCTCATTTTTAAATGTTAGTAAATATCTTAAGCGCCCGAAAAAGTCAAAGTAACTAATGTAAACGCAATAATTGAGTTTACTTTGTCATTGCGAGCGACCGAAGGGAGCGCGGCAATCCGACGAAGTCGTCGCGAGACATCGAAGATGTCGTGGCGATCTCAAGATTATCCCGTAGCATCTTGAGATTCCTCGTTTTGCTCGGAATGACCCTTCGGGTCAGATCGCCACGTCGCTTCGCTCCTCGCGATGACATTTTATTTAATGCGTTTATATTAATACAAACGCAGCAAATCATATGACCTGGTAGCCGCAACCTTCAGGTTGCATTCTGTAGTCGCAGGCTTTAGCCTGCGTTCTTCTAAAGAGCGCAACCTGAAGGTTGCGACTACGAGCCGGCGGCTACCAAGATGTAAAAATTATTATTTCGTTTGCATTAAAAAAGGCGGTTCGTCAGATTTCTCCTCTCTCCCTGTACCATTCGATTGTTTTTTGGATGGCTTCTTTTAGACCTGTTCGCGGCACAAACCCGAGCTCCTTTGCAATCAAGGAGCCATCATAAATCCAATAGAATCTCTTCGACGCAATAACGCTTTCTCTCGTCAGGTAGGGTCTTTTGCAGACCAGCCTGGCAGAAATCTCTGCGACCGAGGCCACGAGCAGCTGCAGGGAAAAAGGCACCTTGAGGATAAAGAAACGGATGCCGAGCGTCTCGGCGATAGCGTCGGTTATCTCCGCCCAAGCGTAAGGCTTGGGGTCTGCGAGAAAATAGACTTTCCCCCTGGCGCCTTCGCTCTCGGCAGCCAGGATAAGGGCGTCGACAACATCGCCAACATAGCAGAGGCTCGTCTGAGGTTCGCCCGTGCCCACAAGAGGCAATATTTTTCTTTTGATCAGCTTGATGGACTCGAAGAGCTCCTTTTGGCGGGGGCCGAGGACATTGGGCGGCCTGAGGATCACTGCTGGTATCCTATCCCTGTATTCCAAGACCGCCTCTTCGGCTAAGAGCTTGCTCCGTCCGTAGTTTGAAACGGGTCTCGAGGGATCGTTTTCTCTTAAAGCCCTTCCCTTCTCCGAAGGACCGGCGGCGCTGATGCTGGAGACAAAGACAAATTTTTTTAGGCCGGGATTCCCTTCAGCGCAGGCTTCTAAAAGATTCCGCGTGCCCAGGGAATTGGCTTCATAATAAGCCTCCCAATTCGGAGCGTTGATCACTGCCGCTAAATGGAAGACATAATCTACGCCCGCGACAGCCTTTTCGAGAGAAGGCTTATCCCGGCAGTCTCCGATGATGAAATGAACATTTAATCTCTCCAGTTCCCCCAGATGACTCGTCTTCCTGACGAGGCAAGTCACCTCATATCCACGGCGCACCAGCCCTTCAGCCAAATGACTGCCGATGAATCCCGTGCCTCCGGTGACCAAAGCTTTCATGCTTATTGCCTAAATAAGCGAGCTTGCAATTATAACACGCGAGACTCCTGGAAGAAAAAAAGCGGGGACGGTTCTCTCTGAGAACCGTCCCCATCAATCATCACCCCAATTCCTCCCAGGCCGAGAAGACCGCAGCCACATTTTCCGGCTTGGCTCCGACGCCGAACTCGCACTGGGCTATAACGCCGCCGTCTCGGTAGAGCGAGTCTTTGACTTTCTTGACTGCAGCCCTGACTTCCTCAGTGGTCCCAAAAGGAAGGAGATACTGGCGGTCTATCTCCCCCCAGAAGGTCATTCTCCCTTTGAAACGCCTTCCCAGCTCCTCGATGTCCATGCAGAAGAGCTGAGAGTTCAGGGCGTCCACCCCTATTTCCACAAGGTCGGGAATAATGTCCCTGATATAGCCGTCGGAATGCATAAAAATGTATTTTCCCCGCCGGTGCGCGATATTGACATAGTCTATGTAGAGCGGCTTGAATATCTTCCTCCAGAGCGAAGGAGAAATGAGCAGGGAATTCTGGCCGCCCCAGTCGTCGCTGAAAACCAGAGCATCGACTTCCGTCTGCGCCCAAAGCTCCGTTTCTTCACAATAGAAATGATGAACCCGCTCAATCAGGCGGAAAAGCTCCGGGGGCTGGTCGACGAGGTCGAGGTAAAAGTTTTCCGGCTTCCGGATGAACTGGAGCTGCTCAAAAGGCCGGCCGCAGGACCTGGAGAGGACGAACTGGTCATGGCTCCTGCAGAACTCATCCACCTTTTCCAAACTCAAGCTCAGCCGTTCGCGCGGAACCCTCACCTTGTCGAGTTCCCGCCAATCCTTTAAAAGAGGCTCTTTGACCTCTCCTATGATCCCCTTCTGCCTGTTTTCAAAAATACAGCCCCATTCATCGATATAAGTCCCCGGCGAATATTCATCTCCGACCGTTTTAGGTGTTTCTTTATAGAAAGAAGGCGAGGTGAGGAGGTCATCGGGAAACCTTTTCTGGATTTGAGCGAGCTCAGCCGGGTAATGATCGCTCGCCCAGGGCAAAAGCCAGAGCTGGCGCGGAATGCGCGGCGGAGAGGAAAACTCCAAGGTCCTCTTAACTAATTCTCTTGAAGTCATGAAAAAATTGCGCCGCGGGGCGGGCGGCAGAAAACTTTATCGGGTTATGAGTTTTCCGACTTCCTCCACTGCGCTCGCGGCATCCGCGGCATATCCCTCTGCTTTTATTTCATCGGCATATTCCCGGGTCACCGGAGCGCCGCCGATGATGACGGGTGTCTTCAGCCCTCCCGAACGGAGAGTTTCGACGATGTTTTTCATCTGGATCATGGTCGTGGTGAGCAACGCCGATAAGGCCACGATATCCGCTTTGCTCTCTCTGGCCGCTGAGACAAATTTTTCCGCGGAGACGTCGATTCCCAGGTCTATAATCTTATACCCCGCTCCACGGAGCATCATCGCCACCAAATTTTTGCCGATGTCATGCAGGTCGCCTTTGACCGTGCCGATGACGACCGATCCCTTGGGCTGAATCCCATCCCTGACCAGAAAAGGTTCAAGCTTGGCCAAACCGGCATTCATGGCCCGCGCAGCCACCAGCACTTCGGGAATAAAAACCTCGTTGTTCTTGAACAGGATGCCCAGCCTCTCCATGCCGGCAATCAGTCCTTCGTTTAAAATCTGGGCTGTGGGGATTTTTGAAGACAGAGCTTGATCGACCAGCTTCTCAACTTCTTCTTTTTTGCCTTTTAACAAAGCCTCTTGAATGTCCTTGACCATAACCACCTCCTCAAGGAACCAAAAAATCGTCTCTGAAGTTTACAATATATCTAAAATGCCCTTGGTATTGTCAAGAAAAAAGGGAAGCATCTCCAAATCCGTGATTCTTTTTCGAGCTGGGTCAAGGGATTCTCTCCCTTCCGAGATTTTTAACGCCATGAAAATTTCGGCTTTCTCGGCGGCTGCGTAACTCGCGCGTCAGACCAGGTCCTCTTCACTCTGTTCTTGGCCAACTGTGTCCTTACCCATAATCCCATTTCAGCTCAGAACATACTCGCCGGCCTCCCTGTGGGCTTCCCTCAAAAGCCGAAATTTTCAGGCTAAATCTCTCGATGGTCGCTTCATCCCTTCACCAAGCTCTCTTGTGACATGGAAGGCCTCCATGATCATCACGGAAATGGAGATGCTTTCAAAAGAAGAGAAAAAGTAATAGGGAGGAGTTTTTTGACATGCGGCATATCATTGTTATAAGCTTTTTTAGAACGTTCGTGCTAAGAATGTGGTCTCATCTTTGCAGAGTCAGCCCCGATCATAGATCCGGATGATGGACCAGAAAGAAAAAGTCGCCAAGTCCGCCACAATCGTCAGTTCTGCCACCTTCGTCTCCCGCCTCTTCGGCCTCATCCGCGAGCAGGTCTTTGCCTTTCTCTTTGGCGCCGGGTTTGCCACGGACGCCTTCGTGGCGGCCTTCCGGATTCCCAACCTGCTGCGCGACCTGTTTGCTGAAGGAGCTCTGTCCGCAGCCTTCGTCCCTGTTTTCACCGACTATCTCGTCAACAAGGATAAAAAAGAAGCTTTCCGTCTGGGCAACCTGGTCGTCAATGCGCTTCTCATCATCCTCAGCGTCATCGTCATCATCGGCATTCTCATCGCGCCTTTGATCGTGGACCTGATCGCGCCCGGTTTTGATTCCATACCGGGCAAATCCGAGCTCACAGCGCTTCTGGCGGGGATCATGTTTCCTTTCCTCCTTCTCATCTCTTTGGCCGCCGTGGCCATGGGGATGCTGAACTCATTGAGACACTTCGGTGTGCCTGCTTTTGCCCCCGTGTTCTTGAACCTGGGAATGATCTTGGCAGGCTTTCTCATCTCGCCCCTCTTTGAGCAAAGAATCATCGGAATGGCCATAGGTGTGCTCCTCGGAGGGCTGGGCCAATGGGCTTTTCAGCTTCCTTCTCTCCGAAGAGAGGGCTACCGGTATAGACCTATCCTTTCTTTTCGGGACCCGGGCGTGAGACGAATCATCTTCCTCATGACGCCAGCGATCCTTGGCCTGGCCTCGACCCAAATCAATATATTCGTTAATACGGTGATCGCCTCATTCCTGCCTCAAGGAAGTCCTTCTTACCTGAATTACAGCTTCCGCCTGATGCATTTTCCCCTGGGAGTTTTCGGCGTGGCGGTCGCCACTGTGACTTTGCCTGTTGTGGCGACCTACGCCGCTCAGAAAGACATACCCAATGTCCTCTCGACATGCGCCTCTTCGTTGAAGTTAGTCTTTTTCCTGACCTTGCCATCGATTTTCTTTCTCTCTTTGGCGGCTAAACCGATCATCTCCGTCCTCTACCAGCACGGTGAATTCACGTTCACAGACACCATTTTCACTTCCCAGGCCCTGATTTTTTATGCCATCGGGCTTTTCGCTTACGCATCGGTCCGGGTGATCGCCCCGGTTTTCTATTCGTTTGGCGACACCAAGACTCCGGTGAAAGTGAGCGTCCTGGCTGTCGCTGTCAACATCATCCTCAACCTGAGTCTGATGCGTCCCTTGAGCTTTAGAGGGCTGGCTTTAGCCACTTCTCTTTCAGCTATGGTGAATATGTTCACCCTGATGTCCCTCCTGCGCCGGCGCATCGGCTCTCTCAACTTAGCCGACCTTTCCTCGAGCTTCGGAAAGATTCTCGGGTGTTCAGGTTTCATGGGAGCGGCCCTTTTTGTCTTCCAAGAAGCTATTCCTCTGAGCTTGGAATCCGCTGCCCTCCTGCCCAAAATTTTGTATCTTCTCGTCCTTTTCCTTTTGGCCGCAGGGATTTTTTTTCTTGCATCTTCCGTATTAAAAATAAGAGAGCTGTCGCTGGTGTTGAGCATTATTAGAAGAAAAAAATGAAGAAAAAAAGCTTCAAGGTCGGCGTCGACAGCTATTCTCTCAAGCCCCTGAACCTCTCCCCTTTCAAGATTTTGGACTGGGTGGAAAGGAACGGCGGCGAGGGTGTCCAGTTTTCTGAAGTCAATGTTCCTCCCCGTCAGGCCAAGGACAAGACGTTCCTTAAAGATTTATCGCAATACGCTTCGGAGAAGAAGCTTTACCTCGAATGGGGAGGTGGCGAGCACGTCCCCTTTAACCTCGAGACAGGAGAACCCAGGGATATTTTCAAAATCAACAAGAGGGCAGCCGAGCAAGCTCATCTCCTGGGGGTGAAAGCTTTCCGGTCCGGCTCGGGCGGGCTGATGAGATGGACCGACGATTCTCTTCCCACCGAGGTTCTGCTTCGAGCGATGGCGAAAAGCCTCCGCGCCCAGAAAAAGATGCTCAACGACTTCGGTGTCACCCTGGCCATCGAAACGCATTTTGAGTTCACCACCTTCGAGCTGCTGAGGCTCTTTGCCATGTGCGGGGCCGAGCCGGGCGATTGCCTGGGCATCTGTCTCGACACCATGAACCTTCTGACCATGCTCGAAGACCCGGTCAGGGCGACAAAAAGAATACTCCCCTGGGTCGTTATGACGCACATCAAGGACGGCGCTATCCTCCTGACAAAAAAGGGCCTCGTGTCTTTTCCCGTAGAAGTTGGGAAGGGAATCATTGATCTTGGGGAGATCATCCTCTCTCTCTTCACCCTCGACAGGACTATCCGTTTATCCTTGGAGGACCACGGAGGAGATTTCCTGATTCCCATTTTCAACAAAGGATTCCTTCTCAAATTCCCCGATTTGACCGTGGCCGAGTTGTCCCGGCTTCTCGCCCTGTCGAACCGGACAAAAAACCTGGTCAGTCAAGGCAAGATATCAATCCTCGCGAGGGCTCTCTGGCCCAAGCACTGCGAGAGCCGCATCCGGAGAGGCATTCAAAACATCAAAGAGATTGTCCGCTCTATCGGACGCTGTTCAGAATAATATAAATGTGCTAAAAATATAAATCGTCATCGCGGGCAAAGCGTGGCGGTCTGACCCGAATGGGTCATTCCGAGCGAAGCGAGGAATCTCATCCGCAAGCCATGAGATTGCTTCGCTAACGCTCGCAACGACTTCGTCGGATTGCTTCGTCGTCTCGCCACAGCGAGCTTCCCCGCAATGACCCATGAATTAATGCTTCGAAGTAAGTCCGAGTATAAGATGGCGCACGAACGCTTTCATTTCAAAGACCGACGAGCGCTCGAACGGAAAATCGCAGAACTCCATCTTGACCTTCCTCTGGCCGACGATATCTCTATACTTTTTAGCCCCATTCAAATCGCGGGCAAGACTCTCCCCAATAGGTTTGCGGTCCACCCTCTGGAGGGCGCCGATTCCGAGCCATTCGGAGGTCCCTCAGAACTTACTTTCCGGCGTTACCGCAGGTTCGGCCGAAGCGGCTGCGGCCTCATTTGGTCTGAAGCGACCGCGGTGACCGATGAAGGACGGTCAAATCCTCGGCAGCTCATGATCGCCAAGAAAACAAAAGACGGGTTTAAGCGGCTGGTGGAAGAGACGCGGCAGGCGGCCCGGCAAAAATTTGGTCCCGGCCACACGCTTCTTCTCGTCCTTCAACTCACTCATTCGGGGCGCTTTTCCAAACCGGAAGGCAGGCCCCGTCCGGTCATTGCCCAGCACAACCCGATCCTTGATGGCAAGATGGGGCTTTCGCCGGACTATCCGATTATTGCCGATAAAGAGCTGGATGCCCTCGAGGAAATCTTTGTCTCCGCCGCAGAGCTCGCTCACGAGGCCGGGTTTGACGGCGTTGATGTCAAAGCCTGCCACGGCTACCTCGTCTCGGAATTCCTGGCCAGCTTCACCCGTAAAGAAAGCAAGTATGGCGGCCCCTTTGAGAACAGAACGCGCTTTTTAGTCGAGACGTCGAAGAAGATAAAAGACGAAGTCAAAGGCCTTTTCGTCACCAGCCGGCTCAATATTTTCGACGCTCTCCCCTATCCCTACGGATTCGGAGCAGACAAAGAGGATGCTGAAAAAGAAGATTTGAGCGAACCTATAAAATTGATCGAAAAACTCGCTGAGATCGGCTTCTCCCTCCTCAATATCTCTTGCGGAATTCCCAAGCACAAGCCGCATTACGGCCGGCCTTATGATGTTCCGTTCCTCGGGATGGCGCCTCCTGAGGAGCATCCCCTTGTCGGAGTGTCTCGCCTTCTGCGTCTCACGGGTGAACTTCAAAAAAGTTTTCCTGCTCTGCCGATGGTGGGCACCGGCTATTCCTGGCTCCGTCACTTCTTTCCCAACGTCGCAGCGGCGATGGTTCAGACAGGGAAGGCCTCCCTCATCGGGTTAGGGAGGGAGGCCCTTGCCTATCCTGATTGGATGGATGACTTGGCGGAAAACGGGGTCTTGAACCCCCGAAAAGTCTGCCTCACCTGCTCGCGCTGCTCGCAATTATTGCGCGACGGCGGCCGCGTCGGCTGTGTCGTCCGTGACGCCAAAATCTACGCTGCCGAATACCGCAAGGTTAGGAGGAAGGCTTTAAACAAAATCAAAAAAGTCGATTGAGGAGACTAAAAATGGAAAAATTAATATCCATCTGCGGTCTGACATGCACAGAATGCGGCGCTTTTCTGGCCACACAAAATAACGATGATGAAGCCAGGAGAAAAGTGGCGGAAGAATGGTCAAAAGAGTACAAAACCCCGATTAAGCCGGAAGATGTCTATTGCGTTGGCTGCGTCCAAGAATCCGGCCGCGTTTTCAGCTACTGCCATGTTTGTGAAATCAGAGCCTGTGGCTTGGGGAGAAAAGTAAAAAATTGTGCATATTGTCAGGAA
>CAZKEW010000052.1:0-13136 GCA_964551885.1 uncultured Eubacteriales bacterium | reverse complement strand
ATCATCGTCCTCCTGCTCTTTCTCGTCCTCCTCTTTGTCCTGGGAAGGAACCTGGTCAAGCTCTACTTTGAGAGGAAGCAGAAGGTCGTCGGCTCCCATTTCAAGACGAAACTTGTTTTATTTTTTATCGCCCTCTCCTTCATCCCCACTCTTCTTCTTTTCTTTTTCGCCAGCGACCTCATCAGCCGCAACATCGAACTCTGGTTCAAGACTCCTTTTGATAAAATCCTCGAAGATACCAAAAGCCTGGCCGATGGAGTTTACGCCAGCGCCGAAGAAACGGCCTATCATTACGCCCTCGAGCTCAGCGCTGACATCAAAAGGCAAAAACTCGTCCAACTGGAGAACAGGCTTCTCCTCAGAGATTTTATCCGGCGAAAGCTCACCGAATACAGGCTGGATGAAATCGGCATCTTTCTGGAAGACGAAGAGCTGTTCACCTATCTCAACCCCAACCTGCCCCTGCAAAACTACAAGTCCATCCAAGTCAATATAGTGCAGAGAGCTCAGTTAGGCGAGATTTTTCGGAGCATCGAGCCTATGGGGAATGGAGAGATGATCCGCCGAGGAGTCTCTTTTTACATGCCCAACGTGGGAAATGTTCTGGTGACGACGGGAAAATTCTTTCCTCAGAGTTATGCCCAAAAGATCAATAATATCAACGCCTACGTCCAAAGATACCGCCTTCTCGCTCCACAAAAAATCACGGTGAAAACTTTCTATGTCATCAGCCTGATGTTCATCACGCTGCTCATTGTTTTTGCCGCCAGCTGGATCGGCCTCCATCTGGCCAAAGGGATCACCGGTCCAGTCGAAAAACTCGCCCAGGCGACTAAAGAAGTCTCCCGGGGCAACTTGAGCGTCCGAGTCGAAGACCCGGCTTCGGACGAGTTGGGAGAGCTGATCGATTCCTTCAACCAGATGATCTCCGATCTCGCTGAAAGCCAACTCCACATCGCTCAGAAGACGACAGAGCTCGAAAACCGGAAGCAATATATCGAGACGGTCCTCCACAATATCACCACGGGAGTAATCACGCTGGACGCTCAAGGAAATATCACCACGATCAACCCCTCAGCCCGGGAGATGCTTGCTTTGGAGGAGAAAAATCCCGTCGGAAAAAGCTTCCGCGATGTCCTCAACGACAACAAGTACAGCGAAATCGTCAAAAACATCACCTGGGGGATGAAAAACAAATACCGGCTGGCCGAAAAAGAAATTCATATCGTTTCTAACGGGCAGACCACGACCGTGGCCCTGGCCCTTTCTCCCCTGCAGCAATCCGACGGCGATTTCTCGGGGATGATCGTCGTGTTCGACAATCTCACTCAGCTGATCAAAGCCCAAAAAATGGCCACCTGGAAGGAGGTCGCCCAGAGGGTGGCTCATGAGATCAAAAACCCGTTGACGCCGATTCAGCTCTCGGCGGAAAGGATTATCAAAACTCTGAGGAAGAATGACCAGAGCTCCCCGGAAGTCATCGAGGAAGGAGCCAAGACAATTATCCAGGAAGCCCGAACCATCAAGTCCCTCGTGGATGAGTTTTCTAATTTTGCCCGGATGCCTAAGGTTGAATTGAGGCCCGCCGACCTCCGCCCCCTTGTCGATCAGACGGTCTCCCTTTTCCGGGGCATCTTTGCCCAGCTCGAATTTGAGGTTGACCTGGATGCGGACCTCCCCTCTTCCCTCCAGCTCGACCCCGAACAGATGAAAAGGGTCTTGATCAATATTTTTGACAATGCCATCGAGGCGATGAACAAGAAAGGAAAAATCAAGGTTCAGGCCTTTTTTGAGAAGAAGCAACAGCTGGTGAATATCGAGATCTCCGACACCGGCCCGGGGATTTCGCTCGAGGACAAAACCAAACTCTTCCTGCCCTACTTCTCGACCAAGAAGAAAGGTACGGGCTTGGGGCTCTCCATCGCCAGCCAAATTATCAGAGAGCACAGCGGAACGATCCGCGTAGAAAACAACTCTCCGACAGGCGCCAGGTTCATCATCCAACTTCCCGCATGACCAAAGAAAGAATCCTGATTATCGACGACGAAGCCAGCATCCGCTCTTCTCTCAAAGGGATCCTTGAGGACGAGGGCTTTCAGGTGAAAACCGTGGAGTCAGGAGAAGAAGGCCTGGAATTGCTGAAGAATCAAAACGTTGACCTTGTCTTGCTGGATATCTGGCTTCCCCGGATGAGCGGAATCGATGTTCTTAAAAGAATAAAGACATTGGAGGAAAACCCGCAGGTGGTGATGATTTCGGGCCATGGCACGATCGAGACGGCCGTCATAGCGACAAAGCTCGGCGCCCATGATTTTCTGGAGAAGCCTCTTTCGCTGGAAAAAGTCGTCCTAACGGTCAGGAATGCCCTGCGGCAGAAAAGGTTAGAGGAAGAAAATATCCAGCTCCGCGCAAGGCAAAGATCCAAATACTATCTCGTGGGTCAAAGCCGTTCCATGCAAAAGCTGAGAGAAGGAATCGACAGAGCAGCTTCCTCCAGCGGCCGAGCCCTGATCTTTGGAGAAAACGGCACAGGCAAAGAACTGGTTGCCCGTCTGATTCACCAACAAAGCCCGCGCAAAGAAAAGAAATTCATGGAGGTCAACTGTTCTGCAGTTCCTGACGACCTGATGGAAAGCGAACTTTTCGGCTATGTCAAGGGAGCTTTTCCCCAGGCCCATAAGGATAAAAAAGGGAAGCTTCTGCTGGCTGATGAAGGCACGCTTTTTCTGGATGAAGTCGGCGACCTGAGCTTAAAAATTCAGGCCAAGCTCGTCAGAGCTGTGGAAGAACAGACGTTCGAGCCTCTGGGTACAACATATCAGATCTCGTTCAACGCGCGCATCATCGCTGCGACGAGCAAGAATCTGAGGGAGCTCATCGGCCAAGGGAAATTCCGGGAAGATTTATACTTCAAGCTCAACATTATTCCCCTGACCCTTCCACCATTACGAGAGAGGACGGAAGATATCCCTCTTTTGATCGACCATTTTCTCAAGCATTTTTCCGAGGAATACGGAAAGAAGCCCAAAACCATGAGCCCTGAGGCCATGAGCGCTTTCCTGAAATATGTTTGGCCCGGAAATGTCAGCGAGCTGACGAACGTGATCGAGAGGTTCGTCATCATGGTTCAAGAAGAAGAGATCACGAGCTCACATCTCTCTCTTCTCGTCGAAACAAGAGAACTCGAGCATATCTCCGACTTCTTCGAAGGCCATTCCCTGGAGAAGGCCCAAGAGCAGTTTGAAAGGCGTTATATTCACCGCGCTCTGATGAGAAACAACTGGGAAATTCCCAAGGCCGCCTCTGAGTTGAAAACCGACGAGGCCAGGCTGAGAGAGAGAATAAAAGCGTTGAATATCACTTTTGTGGCTTAGCCTTTAAATAACCAATGCCCATCGACCAATCCGAAGCCATCGTCTTACGCAGCTTCAATGTCGGCGACCAGGATAAAATCGTCGTTTTCTTTTCCCGCGACAAAGGTCTCCTCAGGGGCATCGCCAAAGGAGCGCGGAAATTCGGGAACCGTTTTGGAAGCAGCCTCGAGCCCATGTCTCTGGTCAAAATCTTTTATTATGAGAAAGAAAGGAAGGACCTGGTGACCGTGAGCCAGTGCGATCTCATCGAGTCTTTCTTCGAGGTTCACAAGGATTACGAAACATCCTGCACGCTTTCTTATTTTGTCGAGCTTATCGAGGAATTTTTCCCCTCGCGCGCCAAGGAGGACATTCTCTTCAGGCTTTTCCTCTCCACCCTGCAGGCCATCAAGGGAGAAGGCGCCCTCGACCTTTTGAGTCGCTATTTTGAAGCCTGGTTTCTTCAGATCAACGGCCTGCTCCCTGATTTCCGGAGATGCAAGAAGTGCCAGAAGAAACTCCTCGAGGGCGCCTGGCTTTCCCCAAAAATGGACGGGGTCTATTGCCCGAGCTGCGCTCCTCAAAAAAAGGAGGCGATTTCGCCCGAGATTGTGCCCTTCCTCGTCTGGGCTAAGAAAAACCCTCCCCCCAAAAAAGGTGACCAGCCTTTTGCGGCCGGCCGGCTCGAATCCATCAGGAAAACCCTGCAGAGCATGATCATCTTCCACCTCGAGAAGGAGCCCAAAAGCCTCCACTTCCTTAGGAACTCACCGCGTTGATTTTTTTGGGGGGTTGACTCTCTCTTTATCTTTAATATCTCTGGAACAGCTCGCCCCAGGAGGTCTGGAGGAATCTATTTGTCCTTTCCCTACCGATAAAGGGATGCCAAATCCAGTCATGAAAGATGACTGAAGCCACGTAGGACCAAGGGGTCAGGACTGTCCTGAGCAAGAATTTTTCCAAAGGTTTGAGCGGCCCCCAGTAGATGAGTTTCTGGCCGTAGCTGGCAAACGTATTCCTCGAGGCTTGGAAGTGAAAATTAACCTCTCTAATATTCTCGCCTATGACCTCGATCTCATTCGGGTCGCCGCAGCCCAGCCCGGACTCATGGGCCAAACGGATGAAAGGAAGGCTGAGGGGGTCAAAGCCCATCATCTTGGCGGACAAGGCGTCTATGGCCACTTGATCGGCGCTGGCCAGGATGTAATTTTTGATATGGGGGACCAGGCACCGCGGACCGGGGCCATCGCCGGCAATGGTCCCATCCATGACGGCGAAGATTCCCGAATGAATCTCCTTCTGAATGGTGAGAAGGTCAACCAGGGTCTCGTGGATAACCGAATGAGTCCAGTGTCTTTTTTCATGGAGCAGGCCGCCGAAGGCATTCTTCATCGCCCCCGTCATGGTGGTGAAGACGTGCGTTTTCATCGTCGGGAGATGGATGATATTCTCACCGACGAGCCGCTTGGGGATCTCAATGCCTTGCGGATAGATCTGGTCCAAGACTCTCATCTTCCCCTTCGGCTCATACCTTATCCATTCCTCGCCTTCATAAAGATGAATGTTCCGCAAACCATATTTTTGGACAACCGGAAGGTGTTTATTGTTTCTCTCTCCTTTTTTGGCCGAGACGACCACTGTCCGGTTGTGGCAAGCGTGAATGAGCTCCTTCTTATAGCCGTCCTCAAGCAAAGTCTTGATGACTCCTTCGAGCTGCCAAGGAGGAGTCGAACAGGCGGGATAAAAATAGTGCCAAGAAATATTGATTTTAAGGGCCGTGTCCTTGTCTTTGGGCAGGTATTTTTGGTAATCCGCCAGGTGCATCAGCTTCTTATAGTCGGATAGAACGGTTCCTGGGGAAGTTTTCAAAACGGCAACTTTAGCAGAGGGCATCAGTCTTTACCTTAGGTAGAGGATGAGAATGACCGTGCCGATCCAGAGCACGATGTTCAAAAGAAGAGGCTTGTCTTGAAGGACAAGCTCCTCCGGGCTTCCTCCCTTTCCTTTTTGATGAACAAGGTAGAGATAGCGGAAGATGCCATAAAGGACAAAAGCGGATGTCCAGACAAGATGTTCGCTCCCGAATTTTTCCACTGTCTCCGGCGAGATTGTATAAAGACAGTAGGCAATCAGAGTGGAGGCCGTCACGACAGAGATCATTTGGTCAAGAAGATAAGCGCTATACTCCTTGAGAATGGGCCTGTGGTCTGTCGCCCTCTCTTCAAGAAGCACGAGTTCATGTCGCCTTTTGCCCATGGCCAGGAAAAGCGCTAAGAGCGTCGTGCAAATGAGAAGCCAGGAGGAGATCGGGACATCGATCACAAGGCCGCCCGCAACGACGCGGATGACGAACCCGGCCGCGATGACGAAGACATCAAGGATAACAATTTGCTTCAATTTCAGGGAATAGCCTAACTGGAGGAAAAAATAGATGACGACAGCGATAAAAAAATATCTGTTGAGGAAAAAGGCGGCGACAAGACTGCCGCCCGCTAAAAACACGAAGACTGCCAGCGCCCCAGAGGGGATGATTTCGCCCTTGGCAATCGGCCTCTGTGATTTTTTCGGATGAACCCGGTCTTCCTCTCGATCCTGGAGGTCATTGAAGATGTAAAAGGCTCCCGAAACAAGGCAAAACACGATAAAGGCAGCAAAAGATTTGAGGAGAAGAGGGGCGGAAAAGAACTTCTGGGCAAAGATCAAGGCGGCAAAGACAAAGAGGTTTTTGGTCCACTGCGCCGGCCGCATCGACTTGAGAATCGCTCTGAGCTTCATCTTTGTTTCAGTCATTTTATAAAAAATGGGGCTGGAGGGCAAATCGTTTTTCTTGCGGAAAAAAATTACAAATTTCTTTTTTTTTTGATAAAATTGAGTCCTTTAAGAGATGGCATGATCCATGGGTCTCAAGTTTCAGGAAGAAACCGACTATAGAAAGCTGACCTCAAGGAATACTCTTTTAACCATCATCCTCTTTGTCAGCCCTTTTTTGCTGCTTTATCTGGGCGTCAATTATGAGGTTTCCTCCCTCATCAAAAATCAAATCTATAACCGGCTGGCCGAGACAGTCGAAGAAAACATCAAAACAATCAATATCTTCCTCCAAGACAGGGAGACCGACCTCAGATCCATCTCTCGGTTTGATGTTGACAAAATCGGGGATGTCTTGAGCCTTTCGCCTTTGCTAAAATCACTTCTCAGTGAGAAAAAATGGTACGATTTTCTCATCATCGCTGACCTTGAAGGCAACATTGTCCTCGCCATCAACACAGACGTCAGCGGCAACATCGCCGACAGAGAGTATTTTCAGGTCTCCAGGAGCGGAAAATTCTTCAACTCGGGGATTTTTTACTCCGAGATGCTCGAATCCTCGGTCATGATTCTGTCTCAGCCTTTGATGAACCAGAAGAGCCGGACAATCGGGGTCCTGGCGGCTTCCTTAGACCTGAAAAGCTTTTACAACCTTCTCTTCGACCTCAGGATCGGTGAGACCTCCGAACTCTTCCTGACTGATGCCGGGGGGACGCTTCTTTCGCCGACAAAGCTGGGCGGCAGCCCCCTCCGGGATAAAGGTTATTTCGAAAAGGGAGGAAACCCTCACGCCGGGACAAAAGGCGTCAAAACGCATATCGATTACCGAGGCCAGAAAGTCCTCTGCGCTTACAAAAGACTCCCCGGTTTTAACGACTATCTTGTCTCGGAGATGGATTTGAAGGAAGCGCTTCTGCCTCTGAAACAAGTGAATAAAATCGTCCTTTACCTCTTTATTCCTTTTTTCGTCTTGCTTGTCATCATTTCGACCCTACATTCAAGAAGAACAACATCCCTCCTCCGGAAACTGACCGTCGATCTTCGCCAGGCTCTGGATGAGGCGCGGTCCAAGAAAAAAGAAGTCGACACGATGAACGTCGAGCTCGAGAAGAGAGCCGAGGAAAGCGAACTCCTAGCTCAAGAGCTGCGTCTCTCGGAAGAGTACATCACGAATCTTGTGGACAGCATTTCCCTGGGCGTCATCGGCCTGGATTCATCCGGAAAAATCACTCACTTCAACAAAGAGATTCGCCAGCTGTTCAACCTTGAGGATTTGAGGAAGGGCCAGGACATTTTCCAGGCGCTGCCCTGGCTCAACGACAAGGATATTGAACTCGCTTTTGAAAACACAATCTTCAGCGGCAAGCCCAACCGGATCGAGAAGAAAAAAATTGACCGGCAGAAGGGTGATGAATTTTTCAACCTCTCCTTCTTCCCGGTCGAAGACGCCCGCGGCAAAATTTTGGGCGTGAGCATCCTCATCGAAAACGTCAGCGAACGGGAAAAACTCCATGAGCAGCTGGCCGAATATGAAAAACTCTCCGCCCTAAGCCAGCTTGCTCTCGGAGCCGCCCACGAGATCAACAATCCTCTCTTAGGCATCTCTTCCTATCTCGAAATTCTTCGTGATGGAGCCAAAGGGGAGGCCGAAAAACAGGAAATCGAGGTCGTCCTGGAGAATGTTTACAGAATCTCCGAGACCATCCGAGGCCTGCTCAATTTCGCCCGGCCGACGCCGCCTCAATTCGCCAAAGTGAACATAAATCAGCTTGTCGAGGATACACTTTCCTTTTTAAGTCATCAGCCTATCTTTAGGAATGTCAAAATAGAAAAAAATCTCCCTTCTTCCCTGCCTCAAATCACCGCCGACTTGAATCAGATCAGGCAGGTCCTGACGAACATGTTCATCAATGCCGCCCAATCCATGCTCAACGGCGGAGAGCTCCGAGCGGAGACGTCAAAAGTCAAATTCAAAGAACTCATCCAGATCGATATATCTGATACAGGCATCGGTATCCCTCTGGAGAATCTCAAAAAGATCTTTGATCCATTTTTTACCACCAAAAAAAGCCAGGGCACAGGGCTCGGGCTGAGCATCAGCCTGAGCTACATCAAGAACCACAACGGAGATATTTTTGTCCGGAGCGAGGTGGGGAAAGGCACGACATTTTCGATTGTGCTTCCGCTCCGCCAGAAGGGCAAAATCCTCACCAAGGATGAGGAGGTCATCTTTTGAGCACGCATTCCATCCTGATCGTTGACGACGAGATTCTCACCCTGAATAACCTGAAAAAGGCCCTGGAAAAAGAGGACTACGAAGTCCTGGTCACCAACTCCGGTGAGACGGCCCTGGAGATGTTTGAAAAATACAAGCCCCAGCTTGTCCTTCTGGACCTGATGCTTCCCGGGATTTCAGGGATCGAAGTCCTCAAGCGCATCAAAGAGATCGAGAGAGAGACCATCGTCATCATGATGAGCGCCTATGAGATCCTGGAAAAGGCCGTCGAATCCATGAAATTAGGCGCCTACGATTATTTGTTGAAGCCGTTTAAAATAAGCGATTTGAAAAACGCCATCCGCCGCGCCCTGGAGACCCTCTCTTTGCGGATTAGAGTCCTGGAACACCTTGAGTCAGAAAAAGGCCGTTACTATTTCGGGAAGATCATCGCCGAGAGCAAGAAAATGAAAGACGTCATCGGGATGGCCAAAAGGGTGGCCGCCTCGGAAAAGACGACGGTGCTCCTTCAGGGAGAGAGCGGAACGGGGAAAGAGCTTTTGGCCAAGGCCATCCATTATCACAGTCCCAGGGCCGAGAAGCCCATCATAGAGATCAACTGCGCCGCCATTCCGGAAAATCTGCTGGAAAGCGAGCTGTTCGGCTACGAAGCGGGCGCTTTCACGGATGCTAAAAAGAGAAAGATTGGGATTTTCGAAAGAGGCGATGAAGGGACCATGTTTTTTGATGAAATCGGCGACATGTCGCTCAACCTCCAGGCAAAGCTGCTCCGAGTCCTGGAGGAAGGCACTTTTACCCGCCTGGGAGGCACGCAGCAGATCAAGGTCAACATACGCGTCATTGCCGCCACGAACACAGACCTGGCCAAAGCAACCGAGCGGGGTGACTTCAGGTCAGACCTTTTTTACAGGCTGAACGTCGTCCCGATTTCCATTCCTCCTTTGAGAGAGCGGAAAGAAGACATTCTTCCGCTTGCCCTCCTGTTTATTCAAGAATTTAATCAGGAGCTTCGGCGTTCTTTTAAGGGGATTTTCCAAGAAGCTGCCCAGGCTATGCTCTCTTATCCTTGGCCCGGCAATGTCAGGGAACTCAAGAATATCATAGAAAGAATCCTTTCCCTCTACTCTGAAGAAGAGATCCGCTTCACTCATCTTCCGCCGGAGGTCAGAAACTACAGGGAAACTCCACAAAATACAGTCCTGGAAAAAATGCTTCCCCAGGATTCTTTTCTGACGCTTGAGGAGCTGGAGAAGAGATATATCGAAAAAGTCCTCGCTTCTACCGGCCAAAACAAATCCCGGGCCGCCAAAATCCTGGGGATCCATCCCACCTCGCTTTTCAGGAAGCTCAAACCCCGGAAACCTTCCTAAAAAGCAGAAAAAAAGAGAAAAAAAACTGGATAATTGCAAAATGCAGTATTGCATAATGCTATAGTCTGCCCTTCACAAAAATTTAATTCATTTATTTTCAATAACTTAAATATTGGCACAGGAATTGCTTATATAATGGTGCGCTCAAACAAGGAGGTTTTAATGAGCATTCATACAAAATCATCAAGTGCAATCAAAAAAATCAAGGAAGAATCCCTCCCTGAGGCGACAGAAGGCCAATTGGCCGAGGTTATTCCCTGGCCTGAGGTCCACAAAATAGCTGCCAAGAAGCCGCGGGAAAAGAAAAGGGTTCGGCTGCAAGGCAAATACCTTTATCATCAGGGAAAGAAAATCCCTATCCTTCAGTTCCAGAAGTCAGGCTATGACAAGCTGCTGAAGCTCCTGGTCAAAGAGATTGGGTAAAAAGGAGATATCTATGGCCCAAGAAGCAAAGATTAGATACATCAGCCCCATCCCGAGTTTAAGAGAAAAGGAATACGACCTCTTCCTCGAAGCCACCCTGCAGTTCGAGCGAGCGGCTTCCTTTTTAGACATTGAGCCTTGGGTTTGCCAAAGACTGAAATACCCAGAAAAAGAGCTCACCGTCCATGTGGCCATCACGCTTGATAACGGCCGCGCAGAAACCTTCACCGGATTCAGGGTCCAGCATTCCACCGTCCGCGGCCCGGCCAAAGGCGGAATCCGGTACAGCCCCAACGCGTCTATCAGCGAGTGCAAGGCTTTGGCGACCTGGATGACCTGGAAATGCGCTGTGCTCGACCTTCCGTTCGGTGGCGCAAAAGGAGCCATCATCTGCGACCCTTTGAAAATGTCGGAGAACGAGCTCAAAAAGCTGACCAAAGAATACACATTGGCTATAAGAGATATCATCGGGCCTTATAAGGATATTCTCGCCCCGGACATGTTCACTAATGCCCAGACCATGGCCTGGATCGCCGATGCTTACAGCTATGGCCAGGGATATTTCGAACCCGCTGTCGTCACCGGCAAACCGGTCAATCTCTGGGGATCCTTAGGCAGAGCCATGGCGACCGGCACAGGGTTGTTCTTCGTCCTTGAAGAAGCCTCGAAATACTTTAAATTCCCTCTCGAGGGAAAGAAAGTGGCAGTCCTCGGGTTCGGCAATGTCGGGTCTTCCATCGCCAAGTTAGTGCATAAAGCCGGCTGCAAAATCATTGCCGTCACGGATATCTTCGGCGGGATTCACAGCGAGAAAGGGATAGATCCCTTTGAGTTGGAAAAGCAGGTGGCTCAGACCGGAAGCATCGTCAACTTCCCGGAGACAGAACCGATCGACAATGAAAACCTGATTGCCCTCCCCTGCGATATTCTCATCCCGGCAGCCGTGGAAGGCCAGATCAACAGGGATAACGCCGACAAAGTCAAAGCGAAAATTGTTCTCGAGGGAGCCAACGGACCGACCACCCTGGAGGCGGATGAAATCTTGAAGGAAAAGAAGGTCTTAGTCGCGCCCGACATCCTGGCCAATGCCGGTGGCGTCACTGTCTCCTATCTTGAATGGGTCCAGAACCTGCAGCGCTATTTCTACTCGGAAGAAGAAGTTCACGAAAAAACAGAAAAGAAGATGAAGAAGGCCTTCTGGGACGTTGTCGGCACGATGGAAAAATACAATGTCACGATGAGAGAAGCCGCCTACATTTTGGCCGTGGGCAGAGTCGCTGAATCGCTAACAGCCTTAGGAAGGGCAGCTTAAGAGCGCATTCCTTCTTATAAATATGTTTTAGGGGGGAGGATATTTTCCTCCCCCTCTCGCCTCTTCTGAGAAAAAAATAAGCCTCCCCACAAAAACCTTCCTCAGGATTCTCGTTCAGAGAAAAAAAGGGGGAGAAGGCTGTTGCCCTCTCCCCTCTCAAAATCAACTCAGGCTGAACTCAGAAATTGAAATAGAACGATATGACGAACTTTCTCGGGGAAGCGTATGAAGTCGCGTTCTCGAAGGTGGGCTGGTCCTGCCGCATATCTACCGCTAGAATGGTCTGAGTATCGAGCATGTTCATCATTCTCGCTTCGACCACGCCGCGGAACCGGCCGAACGGAATCACGTAAGAAATCTGAGCATCCAGGTTCGCCCAGGTATCGAGCTTGCGCGTTCCCGCCTTTTCCAGATAGGCGTAATAGTTTCCATAATAATCCAGCTTTCTCGCTTCCCAGGGACGGCCGCTCTGGACACGGAGATACATGCCCAGAGTGGCTCTTTCGATGAACTGCCAGGTGCCGAAGAGCTTGAAGACGTGGGTCCGGTCGCCCGCCATGAGCCCGTAGCGATTGGGATCACTGACGTAGAGCCCGGGGCCGTCCTCGAGATAAGAGGAAGCATAGTAAAGGGCGGAACCCGGAGCGTAGTCGAGGTCCCAATTCCCCTTGAGCTGGCTCCAGGTATAAGTGGCCATCAGGGACCAGTCGTCGGCGAAGGGATGCTGGAGCTGGACGGTGAAGGCCTTGTACGTCCTCTCGGCCTTGGCTCCGAAGGCCCGGTCGCTGCCGTCCAGGTTTCCACAGACAAATTTGGAGGGAGCCGTATCTCTTTTGACCGTCGGATAATCCTCCAGCATGTTATTCATATAGCGAGACTGTCCCCAGATATCGACAAACCACTTGGTCGTGATCGGCCGGCTGTAGCCGACGACGAACTCGTCCTGGTAGGTGGGTTTGAGGTCGGGGAGAATGACCTTGCCGGTTTCAGACGCCTGAGGAGTATCAGCCAGAAGGACTCCGGCGGTGCTAAAATAGGCATCCCGTCTGAAGACCCGGAGGGGAGCCCACGCCCGGGCGAGACTCTTATTGTCCATGCAGAAGTAGCGGCCAAAGTTGGCATAGATCTTGTCCTGAGCCTTCTTGTCCAGGACATAGGTGAAGCCGAGTCGGGGTTGAACTTCTTTACCAAAGTCAAACTTGAGAAACGTGCGCCGCTCAAAAGTCTGAGTGGAGAATTCATCGCGGTTGAGGAGCACGCCGGCTAGAATGGTAAGCCGGTCTCCAATGGTCGCCTGGTCCTGGAGGAAAATGGCGTACGTTCTTCCCCTCGAGTCTTGAGGATCTTGTTGCGGATAGTACCTCGCTCTGAAAGCCGGTTTTCCTGCATACGTCGTCAGGATGATACTCCCCCATCCGTTGGCCAGTCTTTCCAGATATTCGCCGCCGTCATCATACCCGAAACCAGCCTTGATCAGATGGGAATGCCCTGTGAAATCGAGATACTGGCTGAAAACGACCTTGACCTCATCCCGGAAAAAATTTTGCGTGTTGTATTCTGAGGCGCCTCCTACAATCTGGCCTGCTGTGTTGGCACCGCCGACGATATATCCGGTCGCTGTCCCGAAGTATCCC
>CAZKEW010000051.1:0-13147 GCA_964551885.1 uncultured Eubacteriales bacterium | reverse complement strand
CAGTCTTCCTCATTTCCAGATCGCGCGCTTGATATCTTATTCTAAATATACATTCCTTCTAAAAAAAGCAACTGTTACGGGGTCAGGAAGCTCAGAACATACTCGCCGGCCGGTGTTGAGGGGACGGTTCTCCCGGAGAACCGTCCCCATTCTCCAAAATTTTCAGGCTAAATCTCTCGATGGTCGCTTCATCCCTTCACCAAGCTCTTTAGTGACATTGAAGGGTTCCATGATCATCACGGAAACGGAAATGCTTATGAAAACCTGACCTTGCTTGAAGGGTTGTTATTATGGTAGGATTTTTTGCACTTTTTATTATGATTAAAGGAGGAAAAATGTTACGAAAAATCATCTTGACTGTGCTGATAATTTTTGCCCTTTCTGTATCTTTTAGCGCCGCTGCTCTTGCCCAAGAGAAAGAACAGGATCAGCAAAAAATGATGGAACAATATATGAAAATGATGTCGCCGAACGAGAATCACGCCTATTTCAAAAATTTCGTAGGGGAGTGGGATGTTACCTCGACGGCGTGGATGCAACGAGGCACGCCGCCTACGACCAGCAAGAATTCCTCAGTGGCCGAGTTGATCCTGGGAGGCCGCTTTCTCAAGATGACATTTAAAGGCACCATGTTCGGACAACCTTTCGAGGGACTCCAGATTGTGGGATACAACAACCTGAAAAAGAAATTCGTGACCTTCTGGATCGATAACAGCAGCACGAGTTTTTATTTGACTGAAGGCACCCGCGATGTATCCAGCAATGTCATGACGGAAACCGGGCTTTGGCCGGACTTCATGACGGGAGGAACTGTTAAAGTGCGCGCCATAACTAAAATGTTGAGCAATGATGAATTCGTCTATGAGATGTATATGGAGGGCCCAGACGGGAAGGAATTCAAGACATTGGAGAACCGGTCGGTGCGGAAGAAATAAAAAAAACAGACCAGGAGATTTCACCGTTTTTATCAGAGCGGAGGCTGATCTTGAGCATCGCCCTCTTCCTCTCGACCTTTAAAAGCTCTGCGCCAGTGCACGCTGCTTTCTCATAAGTAAACCCTGGCGGTTCCGAAACAAATAGCTCATAGATATCGTTGGCCACAACCCTGCTCCGGCCCGAAAGAAGATTGCTTTCCCATTTCACATCCATAAGATCGACGCCGCCCGCCGTGATGTGCCGGCTCGTCGCCAGGATTTGAGGACGCGGTTTTCGTTTTCTGATGCAGAAAACTTGGGAGTTAAACGCCGGCGTCGATCAGCCGGCCGATGACCCTAGGGATAGAACCGCAGGAGTGGAGGATCACTTGGTAGCCTCGGCCGTGGGCTTGTTCGGTCAATTTCTGGAACCACGGAAGGATGAATTCGTCAAACTGGGCAGGGCTCACGATGAGGTCAAGCTGCGTGCCGAAATCATTCCCAAAAAAGAAACCGTCGATAAGATCCCCGGTGCGCTCGTAGAAACGTTCGTTAGCCTCCAGGTAGAACCGGCAGACGCGCTCTGTCACCGCATGAACAACAGCCGGGTTGGTGTACATCTTGACCAGATAATTTTCCATTCCAAAGAGGTCCATAATGTCATGGAAAAAGGGACACCAAAACCCGCTGGCCCTGTACACATCACCCGCGCCATGAAGCCCCGTGAGCGCTTTCTCGAAGTCTAAATATTCGAGGTTGGGCCAGTCGTATTTCTCGACATCACTCGAAGTCTCACAGTCGGCCAGAGGCCCGTCCTGGCCGTGAGACGTTTTGCCGGCGCGCAAGTCAAAAAAATTCCGGCCATCCGGATGCCTGGACGTCGAATCGATCAACTGCGGCGAGATCCAGCGGAAGTCGCCGCCCAATTTTTGGCGGAGGTCTTCCTCGGACTTTGTACCGAAATGCCGATGGAGGATGGGCCATGTGTCAGCGTGCGAGTTTCCCAGCCAGAAGCCGCAGCGTGTAGCTTTCTTGCGGTCGATGATGTTGCGGATAATCTCACGACTTGTCATGGATATTGCTCGTTCTGCCGGCTAACAATAATTATAGTTGGCATTTGAAAATAATATTATTAACGCAATAGCTCATTTCACATCGTCACTGCGAGCCCGCAGGGCGTGGTAATCTCATTCTATTGATATTGCTTCGTCGCTTTGCTCCTCGCAAGGACATTTAATTTAATCCATTTCTATTAAATAAAATTTTTATCTTTGTCTGAGTTTCTCAGAAATTTCCAAAATCAGAGGGAAATACTGGTCGCCTGTGCCCATATCCCAGGAGGTAGCGTCTACTTCTGATTTCAGCCTCGTCAGAATTTCCGCTGCCTGCTTCTCGTCATTTCTGTATTTGGTCATTGCCCACTCAGATATAGCATCTCCTTCGCCTCGGATTTTGCGCCAGTCTTCGAGAAGCCGAAACGCGTCTTCCTTTTTTCCCAATTTTTTGAGGGCGAGGGCACTGAGGTAATTCACTGAGCTCAAGTCTGCCCAGAATTTCTCTGTGTCGGCAGAGACCGCTGCATAAAGCGTTTCCGCTTTTTTGCGGTCTCCCATCCTTTCATAAGCTGCGGCAAGGAGATAATTTTCTAAGCGCTCGTCAGTATCATAGGGCTTTCCAACTCCGAGATGCTCCGGCCACAGCTTGGCCTTTTCAGCAAAGAGGGCTGCCTTCTTCGGATTCCCTTTGCCGATGAATTGACTGGCTTGATAAAGATTGGCCTGCCGGTAAAGGTCACGGCCTTCCCCGGCTCCTTCATAGGGCAGAACCGTTGTGCGATCGAGGACATCAAGACATTGCTCGAATTTGCCGTTGTGAAGCAGGGCTTTGGCGTAATCCATGGCCAGCGCGGGCTTTTCAGGGTATTTCTTAAAGATGGTCTGGCTGCTTTGAAGAGCCAGGTCAAACTTTCCATTCTTTTCGTAGAAATCCGTGAGTGCACGCCAGGCCCGCCAGTTTCCCTTATCAAGCTCGATGGCTTTTTGAATGTCGCTGAGAACATTTTGACGATCTTTTTCAGCGCCGAACATCTTGGCCCGGGCTAAATAAAAGGGCGCCCAGTCGGGTTTGCTGGCCAATCCTCCGAATAGCTCTTTCGTTTCGTCTGCTCTTCCGATATTCCATAGAATCAACCCAAGGTAATAGGCGGTTTTCCAATGATTACTTTTGGAGGCTGCCCAGCGGAGCACGGGAAGAGTCTCAAGCCTGAAGGGAAAGACGAGATGAGGCGAGGCAGCCAAAGCATTCTTGAGATAATGCTCGCATTTAGCGGCCTCTTTCCCCCTGTAAAGGTAAGCCAGCCAGTAGTCGACGATAGGATCGGGCGGGCTCATCTCCAGAACCTGACGCGCCTCTAATTCCAAGCCCAGCCGGAAATAACTCAGCCCGAGCTCGAGGTAGGTCTCATGAGGAAGCTCATTGCGGATGAGCGAGGTGAAGGCTTCGCGATTTTCTGGACTTGGCATCAGGAGATAGTTCTCAAACCGGGCGAAATGACTGAGAGGATCAACCAGGAGAATGTCCTGGAGGGCAGCGGCCGCAGATTTCTTGTCTTGCCTGAGCCTGAGCAAGATGGCTTGGAGCTGCCTTGCTTCCAGGTTGTATTTATTATAATCCAGCGACCGGGAGGCATATTCCTGAGCTCTGGCCAAGTTTTTTTCAAGCAAGCTGACCTCCGCGAGCTGCTCATAAGCCGCCGAGCGGAATTCCAGCGAGCGGGCCGCCCAGCCGAACCCATCCTTGGCGTCGGCATATTGCCCGAGTTCGCGGCTGGTGACGCCATAGATGAAATTCGCTCCGGCGTCATAAGCGTCAATGGCAAGGGCGCGGCGGGCATAATCTAAACTCTTCAAGTACTCGGCGCGCTTGAAATAAAGCTCAGCGACCCTGGTCAGAGCCCGCACATGTCCCGGCTCTTTCTCGAGGCAGGATAAAAATTTGGCGAGCGCCTCCGCATGGTTCCGCTGCTTGGCCAGCTCCTGGCCGGCCACAAAAAGGCCCTCAGCCGAGGTCCAGTCGAAATCTCTTGGAGCGACCACGGGGCGGCTGAGCGTGTTGCGCGTTTTGTCTCCCGATGTCCACCTGAGCTTCTCTTTTCCCAGCGCCACAGCAATCTCGCCTTCTTTTTCGCCCAGGTCGAACTCCTGAATGAAAGTCTGCATCGGCTTGAGCTTCAAATGCTTGGCGTAAACCTGTGCGCCCGCCAGACTGACAAGGAAGTCGTCATCGATATTCTGCAGGGGGCAAAGGCCGACGAGCAGCTTATTCTTATCCCGAGTGACGTTCAGTGCTGCGTAAGGCGAGGCCGCTACCAGCCCGCCGATGTCTTTTACCGGAAACCAGATTTCCCTCCAGCGGATGACGGACTGAGGGGCAAAAGATACGTGCTTAAAAGGCGTCAGGCCGCTGTCGCCTCCGGCCTGGTTGTAAAGCAGTCCTGTCTGCGGCTCTGTGTATTGTTTGTTTTCCTTATCGGTCAGCAGGTCCTTCCAGATCTCCCCGTCGCGGGCCAGCGACCAGATCCAGAGCTTCATGCCTGGCTTGTCGTCATACAGCGCCCAATGGCCGTAGCCGAACCCGGCCTTCTCCCAGTAGCCGCCGAAATATTCGCTGTACTCGCCGAGGATGTGGTAGGACTTGCTGCCGCCGAAATTGTTATTCCGGTAAAACGAGACATCCCGGCCGTTCTCGGCGATCGGCCAGGGCGAGGCATTGCCGCCGTGGTCAATGTAATGAGTTCCGGGATAAAAATATTTCAGGTCCTCGCCCACATCCTCGGCCGCCGTCATCCAGTGATAAAGAGAATCATGAAGCGCCGTCGGGTTGAACCAGAAGCATTCGGTCTCGAGGTAGGCTGCGTCCTTGGGGAGGCGCATATTCACCCGCCAGTACGTCCGTGAAGGAAGATCCATGGCGCCGACGATGCAGCTTACGCTTCCGTCATCATTCTCTTTGAGGAGATAGTCAACCGGTGTGGCGGTCGTGGGGGTGTGACCGATGATCCCAAAATTGAACTCGATTCCACCCGACGTCCAGGGGCCGCGCAGGGCGATCTCGCGAAATTTGACAACCTGGTTCCAGTAGATGAAGGCGCGGTTGGCGGATTTCTCCACAGCCCCCCAGACTTTTCCTCCAATTTCAGGCGCCACTAGAACCTTGAGAAAAGGATTTTCCAAGGTGACCATCTTCCATTCCTGGTTTTTGCCGGTTTGGCTGTAGCCGTGAAACCGGAAATAGGGATAGAGAGGGCCGATGAGAGGAACCGGGTCAGGGTCGGAGAAGGGATAAGTTTTGAATGTCAATTTTTCTTCTTTGACCGTAGCCTGCTGGCCGAACACAGCCGTCCAGCCAAATAGAAAAGCCAAAAAAATCAAACCCGATATTTTTCTATCGCCCTTGAATAAGATCATTCTCACCTCCGCTGGGGGACGTTCCCTAAGGGGACACCCCATCTTTCATTTCCGGTTTGGTTTTCTGAAATCAAAAGATTTTGAAAAAACAAAAGAGTCTGTCGTTCTCATTTCTCTTGCCCGCTCAGTATACAACGTCTCGGGACATATCTCCAGACTCTTTCCTTAATGTCTTAACTATTTGATTAGATTCGAGATAGGCAGGGCCAGGAGGGATAGCTGATCATATGGAGAACTATCCTGTTCTTGTTGTGCGTGAGAACGGATTCGCTGACGGTGCGGATCGACCCATTCTTGATAACCCTGGCGCTTCCTCGCTCGAGGACGAATCGGCCAACAATATCTCTATGACGCCAGCATTCGGTCCCCCAGGAGTCCCCCTCGTCCTTGATGACCAAAGGCTCGAGGAGAGGGCCGCTGAGGCATGGCCTTCCGTCTCCAGCATCGAGAGAAGCTATAAGTCCACTATTCCTATCGATTTTATACTTTAACTCGTGTTTGGGCGCGTAAATGGCTTCAACTTTTCTCCGGCCTCTAAACGCTTTGACTGCAAAATGAGAACAGCCAACGCCGGGAAGCTCGGCCATGAAACAGAGCTTCCGCCGCCAGCGGTTAAAAGGAAGGAGCGATTCCGGCTGCTCTTCCTGGGAGGCGATTTCCCTTCCATCAAGACTGAAAAGGCGCAGGTGCCACTCCCCTTTCCAGAACGGCCGGTAATCTGCCATGGCTTCGGCTTCCACTGGGACTGAAGTCAGCGAGGGATTGGCATGCAAGACTGTAATCGGAATGGAAGCGGAGGTTTGGCCATCCTGCAAGCGAGCGAAGGCCGCAGCAGCTCCCAGGCGGAGCCGCCTCGCCAGCGGTAGAGGTTGGAAGGCAGGCTGAGCTCGTGGCTCTGGGCCGCATATGAATATACATTGTGTAACCGGCAAGCCGGAGAATTTGAGGAAGGCCTCCGCTGTGGCCGAAAGAATCAAAATTATAGGCCGCTCTCGGCCTCACCCTGAATTTTTCCCGGAAGTATCGTCTTCCCTCCGCGATTTGCCTGTCAAGGGATTCGAGCCCGGACATGTTGACATCAGGCTGGAGATACCAGCCGCCGCTTATCGACCAGCGGTCCTCTCTGACGAGTCTTTGAATCTCCTTGAAAAGCGCGGGATCATACTGCTCGACCCAGCGGTAAAGGACGGCTCCATTGTGGTTGAAGATGAATTTTTTATGCTCGCGCAGAAGAACCGCCGCAGTGCGGAAGGTCGCCTCATCGAGAACCGTCCCCCGTCGCCATAAAAATGTTAACAAACGGCAAGAAAAGTGATAGAATGGTATTGCCAAAAGGAAGAGAAAATGCCGCGCAAAAAAAATAAATCTTATAAAAACCTCCTGTTCTGGATTTCCGCCGGAGTCATCATCATCCTGCTCTGGAGCCTCCTCCAATCCCCAACCCTCATCAAGAAAGAGGTGAATTTCAGCCAGTTTATGACGGATGTTGAAGACAACAAAGTGGAGGAGGTCATGATCTCAGGCAACCAGATCAGAGGAAAATACAGGGACGGAGAGACATTCAAGACGATAGCCCCGACTCAGTTTGATGACCTCGTCAAAATTCTCCGCGAGCATCAGGTCGGCATCATCGTCAAAGATATGAACCGCAACCCCTGGTTTTCTTACCTTTTCACCTGGTTTCCCATTATCCTGCTCGTCCTCTTCTGGGTATTCTTCATGAGGCAGATGCAGTCCGGCGGAAACAAGGCCCTCTCCTTCGGAAAGAGCCGGGCCAAGCTTTTCTCTGGGACTCAAAAGAAATTCACATTCAAAGACGTAGCCGGAGTGGAAGAAGCCAAGGAAGAGCTGAAGGAAATCATTGACTTTCTCAAAGACCCGCAAAGATTTCAGAGATTGGGCGGGAGGATTCCCAAGGGAGTCCTGCTCGTGGGAGCTCCGGGTACAGGCAAAACGCTCCTCGCTCGGGCGGTGGCCGGAGAGGCCGACGTGCCCTTCTTCTCCATCAGCGGCTCGGATTTTGTCGAGATGTTTGTCGGGATCGGCGCCTCCCGCGTAAGGGATCTTTTCGAGCAGGGCAAAAAGCACGCTCCCTGCTTGATCTTCATCGACGAGATCGATGCCGTCGGAAGGCAAAGAGGCGCGGGCCTGGGCGGAGGGCACGACGAACGGGAACAGACCCTTAACCAGCTTCTCGTCGAGATGGATGGGTTTGACTCCAACGAAGGGATTATCCTGATCGCGGCCACAAACCGGCCGGATATTCTCGACAGCGCCCTGCTTCGGCCGGGACGGTTTGACCGCAGGATCGTCGTCAACATGCCCGATGCCAAAGGCCGGGAGGACATCCTTAAAGTCCACGTGAAAAAAATTCCTCTCGATAAGGATGTCGACCTCAAAGTGCTGGCCCGCTCGACACCGGGTTTTTCCGGCGCTGACCTGGCCAACCTCGTCAACGAGGCGGCTCTCCTTGCGGCACGCAACGACCAGGACAGAGTGGTCATGAAAGACATGGAAGCGGCCAAGGACAAGGTGCTCATGGGCGTCGAAAGGAAAAGCATGATCATCTCCGAAGAAGAAAAAAAGAGCACCGCCTTTCATGAAGCGGGACACGCCCTCGTCGCCGCGCTTATCCCTGAGGCCGATCCCATCCACAAAGTCACTATCATCCCAAGGGGAATGGCCCTGGGATTGACACAGCAGCTCCCCCTCGATGACCGGTATACATACAGCAAAGAATATCTCGAGGCCCAGCTTTCAGTGCTTCTGGCCGGCCGGGTAGCTGAACTCCTCCTCCTTGGACAGACCACTACCGGCGCGGCGAATGATTTCGAGAAATCCACCGAAATCGCCCGGAAGATGGTCTGCCAGTGGGGCATGTCAGACCTCGGGCCGCTCACTTTCGGCGAGCGCGATGACCTCATCTTCTTGGGCCGAGACCTGGCCATGAACAAGAATTTCAGCGAGCGGACGGCTGAGCTCATCGACGTGGAAGTAAAGAAAATCATCACCCATAGCTTCAACCGGACCCAGGAATTGCTCGAAAAAAATAAGCACAAACTGCTCAAGATCGCCAAGGCCTTGCTCGAAAAAGAAGTCCTGGATTCTGATGAAATCGACGAGCTGGCCGGTGTGAAAAAAGGGCTCAAAGCCCAGAGAGCCGCTGAAGCGAAAAGCAAGAAACCTCCAGAAGCTCCGGTCGAAGAGAAGAAAGAAGAGAAAAAGGAAACCCAAGAGATCAAACCATTAGATAAACCAAATTTAGTGAAAGCTTAGACGGACGTTGGGAGAGAAATACCTATTCCAAGCTAAAAGCAAAAGCTTTGACCTGGGCCAGAGAACCTGGCTCATGGCCGTTGTGAACGTCACCCCAGATTCCTTTTATGACGGCGGAGTCTATCTTGACCCCGCTCGGGCTGTCGAGCGAGGCTTGGAGCTTGCTGCTGATGGTGCGGATATTATCGACGTTGGGGGAGAAAGCACAAGACCCGGCGCAAATCCTGTGCCGGCAGAAGAAGAGCAGAAGCGGGTTCTTCCCGTGATCGCGGCACTGAGAAAAAAAACAAAAACTTTGATCTCGGTCGACACGACCAAGGCCGAGGTCGCTGAAGCCGCCCTCGCAGCCGGGGCCGACATCATCAATGATATCAGCGCCGGCCGCTTTGACGTCCGGATGCTGCCCCTTGCCGCCCGGAGCGGTGCGGGACTCATCCTGATGCACATGAAAGGGACGCCCAAGACGATGCAGCTTAACCCTCATTACGAGGATGTGCTCGCAGAGGTCAAATCTTTCCTCGAAGAAAGAATCGAGGCGGCAGAATCATTCAACATTAAAAGAGAGAGGATCATCATCGACCCCGGGATAGGTTTTGGAAAAAACTTTGAGGACAACCTCACTCTCCTCAACAACCTCGCCTCACTGGCCGAGGTCGGACGCCCCGTGCTTGTCGGCATCTCTCAAAAATCATTTATCGGAAAGATCTTGAACCTAAGGCCAGAAGAAAGGCTGGAAGGCACGATTGCCGCGGCAGTCGTGAGCATTCTGCGCGGCGCTTCCCTCCTCCGAGTCCACGATATCCTGGCCATCAAAAGAGCTATAGTAGTGGCCGAGACCATCTCAAGCCAAGGGACAATAAAGCCCCTCTGGGAAGGACATCGAAAACGCTATGTTCACTAATCTCATCAACGCCTTGACCCACATCACTCTGGGGGATGTCCTGGATATCCTCCTTGTCGCTTTTATCCTTTACTCTTTTTTCCGTCTGATCAAAGATACCCGGGCCTATCAGATGGCCATCGGCATTGCCATTATCGGACTCTTCTATCTGCTCACTCAATGGGGAAAACTTGTCGTTTCTCACCGCCTGATCAAAAGCTTCACCACTTACTTGATCATCGCCGTCATCGTCCTTTTTCAGAGCGAGATCCGGCGGTTTCTTACAGGGCTCGGCTCCCGCTCTTTCCGCAGGCCTTTCTCCTTGAAGTCTTTGGAGGAGAAGCTGGAAGACCTCTTCCTGGCCGTGGATTATCTTTCGCAGAAAAAAATCGGAGCCTTGATTGCCCTGGAGAAAGAGATCTCCCTGAAAGTCTACACCGACCGAGGGACAAAGCTGGATGCCCTGCTCTCCAAAGACCTTTTAGTGAATATCTTCTTTCCCCACTCCCCGCTTCATGACGGAGCCGTCATCATCCAGGGGAACAAGATCCTGGCTGCCGGCTGCCTCCTTCCCCTCCCTGCCTCTCATAACCTGGGCGAAGAATTCCTGGCCCGAACCCGCCATCTCGCCGCCCTCGGGCTTTCCCAGGAAACAGATGCGGCCGTCATCGTTGTTTCCGAGGAAACCGGCTCCATCTCGCTTGCCGCCAAGGGTCACCTGACCCGGGTCCAGGATAAAGACCAGCTGAAACAGCTTCTGCTGGGCTATTTGGAATAACCATGAAAAAATTCGTCCGCAATATCTTTTTCAAGAACTGGGAACTCAAGCTTTTATCGCTTCTCTTAGCGTTCTTGCTCTGGATATCTCTCATTCCAGAGGAAAAAACGTTCTCTGAAAAAACACTGACCATCCCGCTCGAAACGCTCAACATTCCTCCGGACATCGAACTCGTGGAAAAGCCAGAGGCACGGGTGGATGTCACCATCCGCGCTCCCAACAGGCTGATCAACGAGATCAGCTCCGCCAATGTCTTCGCCAAGCTCAACCTCCAAAAAGCTCCCGTTTTCCAGCAGGAGTACCCTCTCAACGAGACGATGATCAGCATCCCGCCGGGGGCCAAAGTGGTCAGAATCTCCCCCAATAAAGTCAGGCTCAAGCTCGAGCGGACCAAGGAGGCCTTGCTCGATATCGTCCCTAACTTCATGGGCGAAGTCTTAGAAGGGTACAAGATCGCCAAGATCGAGATTTCCCCGGCGCGCGTTCTGGTCAAAGGTCCGGAGAGCAAAATCCGGGAAAAAGACAAAGTCTCCACCAGTCCTATCAATATTTCCGAGCTGGCGAGCTCGGCGGAATTTGAAGCCGACCTGATCCTGCCCAGGCCTGACTTGAGGCTGGCTTCTTCGAGAAACAGGGTAAAAATCAGAATCCTCCTTGAAGAAATCAGCCCGCCGGCAAAGCCGGAGGCCAAAAAGAAAAGATGAAAAAACTCTTCGGGACGGATGGAATAAGAGCCGTCGCCGGCGAGTATCCCCTCGACTACGAAACCGTCTTCACGCTGGGCAAGGCGTTGGTCAAGCTCTTAGAGAAAGAAGGGCTGGAGCCCCGGGTCCTCATCGGCCGCGACACCAGAGAATCGGGCCCCTGGATTGAAGAAGCCCTTTTCCAGGGAATACAGGCTGGCGGCGGAAAGGCCGACTCCGCTGGCGTCATTCCAACATCCGCCGTTTCTTTCCTTACGCGGAAACACCTCTTTTCCTCAGGAATCGTCATCTCCGCCTCTCACAACCCTTACCGGGATAACGGCATCAAAATCTTCTCCGCCCAAGGCCTCAAAATCTCCGATGAATGGGAAGCCCGGCTCGAAAAAGCGATCCTCAGCGGAAAAGAGAAAGTTAGGAGAAAAAAGCTGCGGATTGTTCCTCTGCTTGCTTTAGACGAGGACTATGAAAATTTCCTAAAAAGCCAGCTCGGCCATCTTTCGTCGCCGGAAAAGCTCAAGCTTGTTGTCGACTGCTCAAACGGCGCAAGTTCAGAGATCGCCCCGAAGGTCTTCGCTAATTTGGGGTTCGAAGTCATCGCCATCCACAATACCCCAAATGGGAAAAACATCAACCGCCATTGCGGCTCTCTCCATCCCGAAGGCCTCGCAAAAAAAGTTGCGGAGACTCAGGCGGACCTGGGAGTTGCTTACGACGGCGATGCCGACCGGGCCATCTGGGTTGACGAAAAAGGGAGAATCCTCGGCGGTGATCACACCCTCTTTGTCCAGTCGCGCTTCATGAAAGAGAAAGGAAGCCTCAAGTCAAACAAGATCGTGGCGACAACCATGAGCAACATGGGGCTGGAGAAGGCTCTCCGGGAAATGGGATTAGAGCTCGTCAGGACCCGGGTTGGGGATAAATATGTCTTAGAAAAGATGATGGATCTTGGAGCAAACCTGGGCGGCGAGCGGTCCGGCCATACCATTTTTCTCGACGACTGCCCGACCGGCGACGGCATCCTGACCAGCCTGAAAATGCTGGAAGCGATGCTTTCTTCAGGGTCCGCATTATCGGAGCTCGTTGAAGCCCTAAAAGAATTCCCGCAAATTCTTCAGAATGTGCGGGTCAGAGAGAAAGTTGAATTCAGCCGGTTCCCGGAAATCCTCCAAGTCATGGAAGAGGTCAAGAAACAGCTTGCCGGCGTTGGCCGGCTGGATGTCCGCTATTCAGGGACAGAGCCTTTGGCCAGAGTCATGGTCGAAGGCGAAGAAAAAGCCCAGATAGAGGAACTCGCCCGGCGGATGACCGATGTCATCGCCAAGTATCTAGGGGAGTAAACGATGAGAGCATATCCGGGAATGGCCTCGCTCCCAATCAGGTTTTTAACGCCGTTCCCTCAACGCTCTTCTCGGCGGCTGCGGAACTCGCACGAGAGAACTCCTCTTCACGCTACAGATCAAACTGAATCAAGCGCCATGTCCCTTTTTCCCTGTCTAGCTCAAACATCCTCGCCGCCCGCAACACGGGGTTCCCTCAAAGAGCATTTCGGGAAGGCTAAACCTTCTATGGTCGCTTCGGCCATCCCGGATATGCTTTTTTGATGTTAGTATTATAAGGAGAAGGTAATGAAGCTTGCTGTCAACGTCGATCATTTTGCCACGATCCGCCAAGCCCGCCAGGGCAGCGAGCCGGATCCGGTGCTCGTCGCCCTGCTCGCTGAACAGGCAGGAGCAGAAGGCATTGTCGTTCATCTCCGGGGAGACAGGCGGCATATTCAAGAGCGCGACCTGCGGTTGCTGCGCGAGGTCGTCAAAACCAAGCTGAACTTAGAGATGGCCGCCACCGAGGAGATGAAAAAAATCGCCCTCCGAGTCAAACCCGATGTTATTTCTCTGGTCCCGGAGCGGCGTGAGGAACTGACCACAGAGGGAGGCCTGAATGTCATCGCCGGCCGCAAGCATCTGGCCCCGTTCATCCAGGAACTCCTCAAAGCTAAGATCAAGGTCAGCATCTTTGTCGATCCTGACCTCGAGCAGATCAAAACTTGTCATGAGCTGGGGGTTTCGCTCATCGAAATCAACACGGGAAAATACGCTGAGCTCCGGCCGGGCACGGCTCAGAAAAAGGCT
>CAZKEW010000050.1:0-13162 GCA_964551885.1 uncultured Eubacteriales bacterium | reverse complement strand
TCACCGTAAGCATTTCTTTTTCCGTGATTGTTTTTTTAGCTTGGCCAAGGGATTCGCTCCCTTCCGAGATTTTTCAGGCTAAATCTCTCGATGGTCGCTCCATCCCTTCACCAAGCTCTCTTGTGACATCGCAGGGCTCCATGATCATCACGGAATTGGAAATGCTTCCAGATTCACCTAAGATTGACACCTCCCAGTGCGTATGGTAATGATAAAGAAAAAATGGCCCTCGACCCAAAAAAGACGGCCCGTTCTCCTCGCTATGATTGATGTTGTCGATTCAAACACGGGAAGCATTTTGGCCTCTCGAAAGATATCTAACCGGGATTTTTCTCGTCCCCCAAGCTACCAGGTTTTCCGTCTGCCCCTAATTCTCAGGGGGCCGACCGATATCGGGTTCAAAGTTCACAATAAAAGAAGCATCGCGCTGTATCTTGATAAGGTGTCAGTCCGAAAGGAAGCCGAAATAAGCCCTTAGCGTCTTACTTTTTCAGGGCGTGGCGAAGAGACGTGAAGAATACCCGAAGAAGGAGTCTGACGCTTTTCGTTTCCTGCCAAGTTTTTTTGTAGGTCTCCTGGCCGGAGACAACATTGAACATCGCTTTCCTTAAGGCCGGCTCTTTCTTGGCAGCCTCCAGCACTCCATTCATTAACCCGTATTTGGAGAAGCGGATGGTGAGAACCCGGAGGATCCTTCCATAAGGGATGTCATCGGTGAGCTCACAGCAGTCCTCGAGATAGCCCTCGAAGGCAGAGCGCGTCAGGCCCTTTGAAGCTAACGCCTCAGCCGCCTTGATTCCCGTGATGACGGCCGAATTGATCCCTTTGCCTTTAAAAGGGCGGTTGAATCCGGCGGCGTCGCCGATCATAACATATCTTTCTCCGATTGGAGCCTTAGCCGGAAGAGTGGGGAACTTACCTTTGAAATAAGTAAGTTCAGGGAGAGCGCTCTGGAGCTCGTCGGGCAAAGACTCCCTGACTTCCTCGAGGCCGAGGAACTTGTCCATGGTTTCTGCATCGACCTTCCGCCCGGCGATATTGATACTCAGATGATTGCCCTTGGGCGTTATGGCCCCGAACTCAACTGAAGGAAGAGAGGAGGGGAGGAAGGCATGGAGATAATTCCCGAACCCGGCCATGGCCTCTTCTCCCGGATGGATTTTTGTTACCACGGAGGAAAGAAATTTAGGTTGGCGGTAAGGCGTCAGCCTTTCGAAAATCTTGGCCATGCCGTCATCCAGCCCGAATGCTCCGATGATGACATCCGCTTTGATATTGTTGCTTTCGCTGTAGACCATGACGCCGTCGGTTGAGAAATCCATGTCGGTTACACGCGCCGGGATGACCTCGACGCCGGCTTCTTTGACCTTTTGGAAGAGGTAGTCATCAAATTCGACTCTCCGGCAGGCGTAGGAAGGGGCGTGCTCTCCCCCCAGAGCTATGATGCTGCGGCCGGCGTGGATGTGGTAGCCTTCGATCTTCTTTTGGATGATGGGCCAGGGGAAGGGAATCCCCAAATCCTCCTCCATGATCTTTTCCAGAGGCGGGGAGAGAACCCCCAGGCACTGGTTGTAGTGGCTTTTCTTCTCGAGCGGCTTTCCTTCGTAGACGATGAGGCGAAATTTTATTCCTCGGTTGTCGGCTATTTTTTTCAGCTTGACGGCGCAGCTTGCGCCGGCAGGACCACAGCCGATGATAGCGATAGTGCTTTTTTCAGTCAGTTTTTGTGGAGAGGAAGCCACGAGATTCCTTTTAAGCGGAACGATCGAGAAAATTTTTCATCTTCCGGATGAGAAGGGTTATTGTATTCAGAAAGAGGCTGATTTGCAATCGGACGTCAAGCGCCATGGCAAAGATATCGCGGTAGGGGATCTCCCCTGTGAACATGCTCCAGAGGATGAGCCTGATCTTTTTTGAGGCCGTCGAGCGCCCTTCTCTCTCGGCCAGCGCAAGATGCGTCCGGGCCAGAAAGGAGACCGAGGTCAGCACGTCGTTGAGGCGGAAGAGGGCGCGGCCATAGACATTGTCGCGGACGATAAGCTTTTTAGCGGGAGCATAGAAGGCGCGGCGGAGCGAGGCGGCATCGACACCTTGACCGAAGGCTGCGTCTGCGGCCAGCTTAGCTGTCATGAAGGCGGATTCGATGCCGTTTTTATAGTGCCGGCAGAAAGCCGCATCCCCGATCATGGCCAGCCGGTGGGAGAACGGGTTTTGCGCTGCGGAAACGGCAATCTTGGGGTAACAGAAACATTGAGGACGGGATAGAGGAAATATTTCCCTGATCTCCTCAAGACCGAAGAATTCTCTAACCAGCTCCGGTGTTGCATCCTTCTTCCCGACGAGGGTCACGGTCACAAAATCGCCTTTGGGAATGATGGTGGCATAGCGGATCGTTTTTGAGCGCGGCAGATAAACGTGAATATCGTTTTGAAAATGCTTTTTCGCTTCGTCGATTCCCAGGTTGAACTCGGCCTGGAAGGTTGTCAGTGTTGCCGGCGGCTTATAGCCAAAACCTAAGCCTTGGACTAACTTGAGGAGATGAGTGTTCACGCCAAAGGCTCCGACGACAAAATCTGCTTCATAGCGCTGCCGGGAGTGCCTCTCGCCGAAGAGAAGAGTGGCAGGGTCGTTCTGATTCTTGGGTAACCGGATCTCCCAGACCGGCAGGGAGATGACTCGGGCACCTCTGTCCTGGGCCCAGCTCAGCAGAAAATCATCGAAACTGATGACATGGGGAAAATGGGAATAACGAGGTCCATTTCCCCGGAAGACCGTGGCGATTGGGTTTTTCCCGTTTTCGGCGCAGGAAAGGCGGAGCGTCTCTTTTTCGATATGGAGCGAATACCCTTCAACCCGGTTGATGATTCTTTTTTCAGGCAGGGAGAGGCCTTCTTCTCTGAGCTTTTCTTCCAGGGTTCCGGCGATCACACCGGCACAAAGATTGCATCCGCGGGGCCCGCGCTCCAGGAAATCTTTTCCGTCAAAGATGACGATGGACACGGCCAGCGCTTTTTTCTCGGCCCATTTTTGGGCAAAGTGGGCGAAGAAGGATCCGGCAGGACCTCCGCCGATGACGGCGATCTTGAAGCCAGACCGGAGAGAGTTTGCCCCAGCCACGCGGCCATTATACTACTATTCATATAAAATTTATAGAAATAATAAGCAATCAGTCAGCAATATTTTTTAGGATGTCTTTGTGAGTTCGGCGAGGCTCTTGCTCCGCTCCTCGAGAATTTTCTGGTACTCTAGAGGATGGAGAAGGTGGCAATCCACGCAGAGGGGAGCGTCGGCATTGCCCGCGAGGGCTTGCCGGCCGTGAATGCTTTCCTTGTATTCGCCAAAAATAAGTTTATGTATTCCTCTTTCGAGATAAGCCCGGCCATGGACGCTGTCCGGGTAAGAAAGAGGGTCGAGCCCGGGCTTGGGTTTATGGCCTTCGCGGTGGCAGGAGGCTGTGCAATTGACATCCGGTATGTCTTTTTTGTGCGGAATATCTTCTTCTGCCTCCCCCGGCCGAATAGAGTGGCAATCGGTACAGCCAAGCTGGCCGTGGGCTGAGGCGAGGAAGTTTTTTTCATTTCTTAAATGGGCTCTATTTTGCTGCCGGCTTGGCGTGCTTTATTTTATCCAAGGCTGCCGGAAAATCGAAGCTTGTGCCGTGGGCGTTCTCATGACAGGTCAGGCAGTGTTTTGTAATGGCGTCTGGAGACTCATAGACGATGAGGCCGTTCTTTGCGGCCAAAGCCTTGTCCTTCATGACGTTCAGCTTTTTGTATTCGCTTCCCGGGCCGTGGCAGACCTCGCAGGTGACGCCTTCGGCCTTCAGCTCGGGCGCCTTTTCATAAAGAGGTGCGTGGCATTTGAGGCACTGAGGGCTTTCGGTTGGGTTCTGAACTCCTGCTGCCTGGGCTTTTGTCGCGGCATCAGGAGAGCTGAGAGCGGCCAAGGACATTGAGTGCTTGGTCTTCTGCCAGATGGGATACTGCTGGCCCTGCGTTTCTGTCTTGTGGCAGATCGCACATTTCGCGGCGCCGACATAAGCGAAATTCTGGCTCATAAGACTAATGGCTAGGACTAAGGTGAGGGTGATTACTAAGATCGCTACAGTTCTTCTCATCGTGCCTCCTTATTATTACAAATACTTACAAAATTCTAATGAAGAACTGAATAATTGTAAATATCGAAAAGGCTTTATTAAGAAGAAAAAAAGACAAAGATCATGAGATTTTTTCGATTTCGCCTTGATCTTCATTTCAGCAAAATATCTTAGCTTTGCAGGAATAGTGACCTGTTATCTTTACCTAACGGGTTGATACGTATTTGTTTTATAAATCTTGCGAACGGGGAAATGTAAAATCTCTTGTATCTGATTATGAAAGGCCTCATAAAAAACTGAACTGATAGATAATGGAACCTTTGATTATTTATATCCAATGAGCATACTGTAAATAATCAACAGAATCAAAGTGATTCCGAGGATAAGGAAACCATATCCAAAAATTCGAACAGCCAGCATTTTTTTCGCAGATAGTTCTTTTAATTTAACAGCTTTTTTCAATGTCCCTGATTCCTTTAAATATCTGTATTCTTCTGGTCGGTCTCCTTTGTATTCATCCAGCGGGACCAACCCTGTAAAGATAACGGGATCTAGGGGAAAAGATTCGGGCCGCAGATGGGTATTAAAGAAATGAACCGTGAAGATGAATCCTACGGCTAGAAGAGCTTCATCACTATGAATGATCATCGTCACATTGATAAGCCAGCCGGGAAAGATTTTAGTGAAGAATTCTGGGAACCAGAGTATCAAACCTGATATTCCGATAACTGCCACCCCCCAAAATACGGCCATGTAATCGAATTTTTCCCAGTATGTCCAACGCCCATACTCGGGGCGCGGCCCCAATCCGAGAAACCATTTTGCAGAACAAATGAAATCACGGAGATCTTTTTTATTAAACCAGAGAGACCGTTTTCCGAAAATCATTTGCTTCCAAGGAGTTTTTGTCCTCGTTTTAAATCTGATGAGTGAAAGAATGTGGACCAGAGAGTATCCCAAGGTGATGACGGCACAAACGCGGTGAATACGCCCTGCAATTTCTACCCCACCAAATAGGCTAGCCAGATATTTGGCCCAGGGCATAGAGGCGAATTTTAGCATCATCCCGGTTAGGGCCAGGCCCATAAAGGTCAAGATGACAAAAATATGGGTTAATCGCTGTCCTGCAGTAAAGCGTTGGATGTAATACCTCTTATGAATTTTTTCTGTTTTTCTTTTCTCTTTTAAATATTTAAAAGATCTCGGCATCCATAAGAGAGTATGTAAGCCGAAAAAGCTGAAGACGACGATCAGCAGAGAGGTCATGGCCCAGAAAGTAAAATAGAGAACAGGATATTTCTGTTTATCGTGATGAGTGGCGTGGGTTAAATAGCCAGTGAAGCGGCGATTAGCATCCGGATGGCACTTCTGACACGTTTTTACCACCTTGTTAAACCCCACATGCGACTCGGGGTGATCTACCTTCTGAATATCATGGGCTCCATGACAATCCGAACATCTAGCCGCCTTCAAATATCCCAGGGTATAAGCTTTGCCATGAATGGTTTCCGTATATGTGTTTGATAGATCCTGATGACAGGATCCACACTGATGAGTAACCTCTGTCATGAACTGATCCTGTTGGACTTCTTTAATTTTGTGTGCAGAGTGACAATCTTCACAATTTGGCAATTTCTTCTCGGCTTCGACAGAGGATATGTTGTGGATGCTGTTAGCATACTCTTTATAAATTCCTTGATGGCATGTGGCACAGGTTGCTGAGATATTTTTAAAGTAAATGGAAGACTGCGTGGCTTTATTGTTTAAGATAAAGTGAGTATTATGACAATCTGTGCATACGGCGGTAGGTAACAAGCCCTTTTTGATCAAGCCCCTGCCATGGACACTGCTCGAATAATCGACAAGAACATTTCTCTCTGAGTCTTCGGGTGACGCTGCAGATAGTTTGCTATGGCAATCGCCGCACAGCTTGGGAATATTAGCGCGATAGGTCTTGTCGCGCTCATCGAGGTGAGATAGAACTTGATGTTTACCATGGCAATCTGTGCAATAGGGGGAGTTCGCGGTTTTCTGCGTATAACCCTGCCCATGATCGCTTTCAAAATAATCTTCGGCAATCTGGGCATGGCAGTTTGAACAATCGACTCGACCTGCAGTTTCACAAGGACGATGCCTTTGAGGATCAATGTAGGAATGGCACTTTACACAGGGGATGTCTCTGTGAGTTGAATTTTGAATATCCTCTTTCAGGACAGTCATAGAGATTCTTTGGTCCCCGACCCCTTTATAAACATCCGGTTTCTTATGGCATTTTAAGCATTCGCGATCGGATGTTCCCAGCACGAGGCTGGTTCTTCTTATTTTGTGAGGATGATGGCAATCGGTGCAAGCGGGGATGGCACCGGGTTCTTGTTCCCAAAGTTCCCCTTTAATAATTTTTAGATGCACCTCTTCAATCCTGGCATGGCATTGGGTACACGTTTTGGCAATATTCTTGGCTGAAATTGTGGAATTGGCATTCGTATGGGGGAGGACCAGATGATTTCCATGGCAGTCATTACAAGCAGCTGTTACTATAAGGCCCTTTTTGAATAAGGCTTCGCCATGAATACTCTGGGAGTAGTTGCTCAAGATCTCCCTTTCCGGGATGTTATAGACGCGGGCAACAGGGGCTCCCTCTCTATGACATTTCCCGCATAAGAAAGGGATTTTCATTTTGTAGGTGTTCGACTGGACATTATTCGGAGGTAAAACATTATGGTCTCCATGGCATTCTTTGCAGGTCGGCGCATAAGGCGCGCCTCGTTTGAGAGCCTTTCCATGGATACCTCCAAAAAATTCTTCATCAGCCTTCTTATGGCATTCTCCACAGTTCACTGCCGTGAGCTTTTCAGGATGGGGGAAATCTTCGACGGCTGCATCCCGGTGACATTCAATACATTTGAGGCTTTGGTGAACGGAGGCTGCAAGGGTCTTGGTGGTAACCAAGAGTGAAATCATACGCCCTTGTCGCTCAACCTTAAGTTCTGGGTCAGAATGGCAGGCCTCGCAATCTTCATTAGTTTGTGAAAATCCTGAGGAGGGGCGGAATACTATCAAGAAAAATGAAATAATCGAAATTTTTATTAGCACCCCTAGCGTTTCTGCCAAGGTTGTTTTCCGATTATCTCTTTTTATCTTCATGGTGTTCCCTGCTTTTGAGCTATTCATCACCTTGGATGATTAGGACTTCGCAAAGAGTAGAAAATCAATAACCCTCAAAGAGCGGGTTTTTTCTCGAGTTGCCGGATTTTGAGATAGAGGGCTATGGCTAAAAGAAGTATAAAAAAGGTAGCAATAATTAATCCCGTTTTCCTGAATTTGGCTTCCCTCAGAGCGGCCTCGCCTCGGGCTTTGACCTCTTCGATGACTTTGTTTCCTTCGCCGAGTTTCCTTTCCATCTCAGAAAGTGAGAGCTCGTGGGTCAGATTGCGGACTAGGATTAATGAGGTTGACGCTTCCTGCAGTTTGAACTTGGGCTCGCTCACTTCAACGCCCTGTTTTTCTGCCCTTTCGAGAAGGTCTTTGGCGCTCTGGAAAGAAGCGACATAACTATCGATTTGCTGCTTCATCTGCAAGCCCACGTTATAAGGCTTGGTCCCAGCGTCATGGCATTGGCTGCAGACATCATTGCGGCCGCCGGCAAGCAGTTCATCAGTGGGGGCAAGGATTTTATGATTGCCGTGGCAGGCTTCGCATTCTGAGATGCCCAGCCCATCGAAGGGCGCCTTGTGCGGGCTTTGAGAAAAAAGTTCTCCTGCACTAGGATGGCACTGCCGGCAGACAAAAGCGATGGATGCCACTTCCGGCGGGATGGCGCCATGATTTCCGTGACAATCGTTGCACGTCGGTGCCGAAAGGTCCTTTTTCTCGAAGAGGGCCTTTGCATGAACGCTTTCCATGTATTCCTCCTCCTGATTGACTGGAATGCTGTAAGGTCTCAGATACTCCTGGCTTGAATGGCAACGGCCACAGGTTTGGGGAATATTCCAGGGGAATGTTTGAGATTTGGGGAAGTTGGAAGCCTGAATTCCATGAACACCGTGGCAGTCGGTACACACAGCGACTTTGGTATCGCCCTTTTTGAGGAGCTGGCCATGCTGGCTGGTCCAGTAAAGTTGGAGCTGGTCAACCCTGAGATTGGGGTTGAAGCGCCTCATGTATTCTGAGTTGGAATGGCAGGAACCGCAGAACTCTGGGATTTTGACCTTCTGGGGAGCTTCCTTGAAAGACTTATCCTTAGCTAGTTCCACATCATCCTGGAGGGGATTGCCTCCATGGCAATCTTGGCAGCTTAAACCAAATTGCCGGTGAACGTCTGTTGAAAAAGACTCCGCAGGGGCGCGGAGCTCCGTCTCGTCCAGCTCTTTGTGGCATTCCAGGCAGGAATTCTTTTGACAGAGCAGCGACGAAGGAAAGGTTAAAAGGAGGGTAACCATCAAAGCGCATAAATAATTTTTTTTCACCATCTTAATCTTCATTATTCAATAAAATTAGTTAATAAATAACCAGACTAATTAGCTCTAACATTTATAACCCAGGAGCAAGATAGGTAAGGGCCGTCATGACGATGATGTACAGCACAATGATAAGGCCGATAAAGGAAAAAACAGGACTTTTCATTTCTCGGCTTGCCCGGCGGTCGAGGTAGGGAACAAGCAACCAGAGGAACCCTCCTATCATAAAAGCTAGGATTATCAGAACTTCCCCCTCTATAGAGAAAATGTGCGAAGGGATGATCTTGAGAGTGGTAAACATGAAGGTGAAGTACCACTCGGGTTTTATGCCGATAGGTGTGGGGGCAAAAGGGTCTGCTTTCTGGCCCACTTCCCAGGGGAAGAAGACGCAGAGGACACCGATGACGGTCAGGATGAGAAGCCAACCCAGGGCATCCTTAAGGATAAAATTCGGGAAGAATGAAACCTCTTTGAATTCTATGATTCCGGTGGGCTTGCTCATCCCTAGAATCTGGACCAAAAGGATGTGAGCCCCCAAGATGAGTAGCGTCAGCGCTGGCAGAACCGCCACGTGAAGCCAGAAAAACCGGGAAAGGGTGGCACCCGAAAATTCTGGTCCTCCGAGAATGAAATTTTTGATCGCCTTTCCGACAAGGGGGATTGTGCCTGCGATATCTGTCCCTACCCGGGTAGCGAAGAACGAAAGCTCGTTCCAGGGGAGAAGGTAGCCACTAAAACCAAAAGCCAGGAAGATGAGGAGGAGGAAGAATCCGGTGACCCAAGTCAGCTCTCGCGGCGGCCTGTAGGCCTTTAGAAAAAATGTGCTGAACATGTGGATGAAAATGGCTCCAATCAAGATGTTGGCGGTCCAGCTGTGGACCGAGCGGATGAGCCAGCCGAACTTGACATGTCCCATGATGAACTGAATGCTCTCATGAGCCGCATCTATAGAAGGCGTGTAGTAGAGAAGGAGCATAACGCCTGTGAGGACCTGGATGATGAAAAGAAAGAGACAAAGACCTCCAAAATAGTACCAGAAGGAAAGTTTGTGTTCAGGAACTTTCTTCTTTTTTCCAAATTCTATCAGAGCGGAGAGTTTGAAGCGGGCCTCAAGATAGGAAAGAATGTTTTGCCAAAGTCTGCTCATTCTAAGCCTTCTTAGAGACAAAAATTTCGCCCCCGACGATTTCCACGTTGTAGACTTCCAACGGCCTTGGGGGTGGGCCGGAGATGACATTTCCCGCCAGGTCGAACCTCCCGTTATGGCAGGGACAGAGAAGCGTTCCCGTGTCGCTCTCATACCGGACACTACAGGTGAGGTGAGTACAGATGGCGGAGAATGCCCGGAGTTCTCCATCGGATGTGTTGATAAGCAAAGCAGGAGAGGTGCCAAATTTGAAAAGCTTAGCTGCGTTAGGGGCAAGTTCTCCGACCTTGGCTACTGCAATTTTTTTCTCCACAGCCTCAGCCTGGCGGGGCGGGATGAGGTAACGAATAACAGGGTAAAGGAAAGAAGCCACCGTCCCAAGAATCGTGCCTCCCAAAAATAGGTTAACAAATTTTCGTCTATTCATCCTTGAGTTTTTCTCCGATAGCTTTTATTTTTTGGCCGAGTTTTGTCAAGAGGTCTTCGATGAATTGGGAGTTATGCACGGCCGAGCTCCCGTCGTTCTCGAGTTTCCTGAGCGCTTGCTCAATCTCTGAGAGGAGGGCTTTTTCTTCTCCGCTCAGCTTAAGCTTCCTCTTCTCTTGGAGGCTCCGGAGGAGAGAATCCCGGAGCTTTTTGAAGGAAACCTGCCAGTCCTCAAAAGTCTTTTTGTAGCTTTCTTCGTGGCAGTTGGCGCACGTGGAAACGTCGGGGCGGAGGATTTGCTCTTTCTCTTGCTTGTGGCAGTCGAGACAGCCGACTTTGGCCTCGGCCATCATATCTTTGGGAACTTCCCAGCCGTTCAAGTTCCCTCCTTCATAGAGCGTCTTTTGCAGCAAATGGCAACTTCCGCAGTCTTTTTTTGTGTCTTGGTGATGACAGGCGGCGCATTCTTTTTTTGAACCGATGAATTCACCGTGCTTTTTCGCATTGGAATGGCAGGCGGAGCAGTCCATCTTTTGACCGACGACATGCGTTTTATGAGGAAAGGAGATTCCATAGATTTCGCCGTTGATTTCTTCTATCCCCGCGTGGCACTGGGAGCATGGAGCGGGAATATCGTTCGACGCGGTTAGGAATTTTTCCGGCTTATAAGAGGAGCCGGCGAACAGGAGGGCCTCCTCTATGTTAGCAAAGGCGGCCTGAAGAAGTTCCTGAGAGTAGGCCATGTTGTGCACGCTTTTCCCTTTTTCGACAACATCAATGTTGAAGGCGGCATCTTGGAGCAATTGTTTGGCCTTGTCTCGGCCTGAGCCTTTGCTCTGACCGACTTCTTGAAGAGACTTCCGGTAGATGTCCTTGATCCGGCTCAGCTTTTTTTCGGTTGAAGCCTCCCAACTGTGGAGGAGTCTGGCGAACCCGCTTCCGTGACAGGATTCGCAGGCTTGCTCTTTGGAAATTAGAGTGTCGCTCTTGATCAGTTGACCGCCCGCTTCCTCATGAAACATGTGACAGCCCTTGCAGCTCAGGCCTTTCTCCAGCATCACGTTGGGCGTGGCGTGGCCGACGCCTTTTCCTCCTTCGCCGGTATAAAGGATTTTTTGGGCCTGATGAAAACCCGTGTGGCAGGTCCGGCAATCGGCGATCGTTTCGATATCCTTGATGATTTTGTGCCGGATTTCCAGATGGCATTGGGCGCACTCGATTTTATGGGAGGATATATGCATCGAATGGATCAAGTCGGTGTCAGAATATTTATCCAGCCTGTCCTGCTCAAAGTGACACTTGTAGCAGTTCTCGCGGGGGACTTCCCCGTCGCCCATAATGACCTGGCTGTGGCATTTATCGCAGCTGAATTTTTTTTCGAAGACGACCGTGTGGTTGAAGCGGGAGGTTTTTTTCGAACCCAAATCCTCTTGGGTATGGCAGTGGGAACAACTGCTTATTTGGGGATAATGCTCGCTTTTCTTGAAATGACAAATGAAACAGGTGGTTTCTGTAACGGTGATGTGCTCGCCCTGGACGATCTGCGAGTGACAGCTCGTGCAGCGCAGCCTTTTTCCTCTTTTCAGGTCCTCGAAATGGATTTTATGGTCGAAGATAACTTTCTTGAACTTGACCCGGCCCTCAAGAAGCCTCTTCTCGTGGCAACCCGGACGAAGACAGCTCTCATCCGGGATCTCCGCCCAGGGTTTGGATTTGAGGTAGAGCTTGGTCCAATACCGGCCGACCTGCAACAAACCTTCCGTTTTAGCCCTGAATTTCCCGGTCAGTCCGGGAGGATAATGGCAGACGCTGCATTCCACGTTGCCATGGGAAGAGTCTTTCCAGCTCTGGTAGAAAGGCTTCATATAGTGGCAGGTGGAGCAGAACTTGGAATGAGACGTGTATTCTGCGGAAACTGCGAAAAAAATCAGGAGAGAACCCAAGACGGCAAGGAAGATGATGATTTTTTTCTTTTTTTTCTTCATCTTCATATCAGGCAAGAATTTCTATTTCCATTTCGTTTTCTCAGTCCTTCCTTTGGTAAAGCGAGCCACTCATCACGAGCTTGCGCTCAGGCATAGCTGTGCAGCCCTGCCAGCAGGTAGTTCACGCCGAAATAGGTGAAGAGGGCAGCGAGAAAACCGATGATGGCGATAGCGGCTGACCGCCGGCCCTTCCAACCCATGACGATCCGCGTGTGCAGATACAGGGCAAAGACGAACCAGGTGATCAGGCTCCAGACTTCCTTGGGGTCCCAGCCCCAGTATCTTCCCCAGGCTTTATAGGCCCAGACCATGCCGAAGACAAGCCCTCCCAGGGTAAAGAGGGGAAAACCGATGGCAATGGCACGATAGCTGATAGAGTCAAGCTTTTCTGCGGTGAGCCCTGATTTTGGTGCCTTTCCCTTTTTTTCCTTGGCGTCTGCCGCAAGATACATAATGCTGGTGATGAAGGCGATCGCAAAAAATGCTTCTCCGAAAAGGGTTACAGAAACGTGGAGCCAGAGCCAGTAGCTCTGGAGCGCCGGCACAAGGGGAGCGGCTTCCTTCGGCATAAGCGGCGAGGAAGCTAACGCCATGAGGGCGATGACGATGAGCAGGAGATAGGCTCCCGGCCTCCGGACTTTGTATTTTCCCTCGACAATGATGAAGGCCAGGATAGAGGCCCAGGCCAGAAAGGAAAGGGACTCGTACATGTTGGTGAAGGGGGCATGGCCGCTTTCCACCGTCCTTAACGCCAGGGCCAGGGTATGGACGAGCAGTCCCGCCAAGGCGATGATAAAACCAGTCTTGGCCGGACCTTCGTTCTTGGAATAAAGATAGGCAAAATAAAAGGCAGCGGCCAAGGCATAAAGGATAAAAGCAAGCATGAAAAATGTTGATTCGCTCATTTGCGTTTCCTCAGAGAGTTAATGATGCTTTCAAATTCCGTATGAAAGGCCTCGCGGCTTTTGATGGCAATCCCGCCCGCCACGATATCCGTTTTCCCCTGGCTTTCTTCGAGGATGATTTTCAATTCTCTTGTCGGCCAGTAGAA
>CAZKEW010000049.1:0-13170 GCA_964551885.1 uncultured Eubacteriales bacterium | reverse complement strand
AGGTTGAGTTTGCGCGTCCAGGCAAAGCGGCCCTCCGGCTTGGACACTTCTTTTCGAAGTGAAAAATGACGGCCGGGCGGTATTCGCGAAACAATCTCTTGCATTCGGAGACTGAGGGGACATTGGGAGGGCAGGAAGCTGTCTTCCCGTATTCATCACATCCGTAGAGGCATTTCATCCGGGCCCATTGGGCCACCACGATTTTCGGTGGGTCAAACCATTTGAAATCCGTAAACCCGTGCTTTCGGAATTTTTCTTCCAAGGCTTTGCGTTGAATCATGGAAGCCTCCTTATTTGACATTCTTTTCACGCTCCGTTTTGCCTTTCCGCAGAAAGCGAGATGAATTATAATATTTTTGCTCTGGATAGTTAAGATGAGGACGGTTCTCAACGAGAACCGTCCCCTGATATAAGGCCATCCATTTCGATGAACAGTGAGCGGAAAGCAGCGAAATCGGCAAGCCGGAGAGAAAAATTTGACTTCCGGACTCGTTTCTTTGTCATTCTGTCCCGGCCGGAAAACCCGGAGAACGTGGGCTTTGTAGCCAGGGCCATGAAGAATACAGGGTTTGGAAATTTGCGCATTGTCGGACGGGAAAAAACAGAACCCTCCTCCTGCCGGACCGCCGTTCATGCGAAGGATATCCTGGAAAGGGCCTCCTTTTATCCCGATTTGTGTTCGGCCGCAGCCGACCTTAACGTTGTCTTCGCCTCGACGGCTAAAGCGAGAAAGAATTTTTCAACCCTGACCCTCGAGGAGGCGGTGGCCAAGATGTTCTCTTTCCTGCCCTCTGCTAAGATTGGCCTTGTCTTCGGGAATGAGAGGACCGGCCTGACCTCGGAAGAACTGCGCTCCTCGAATTTTCGCTTGACCATACCTCAAGCGTCACGACAGCCCTCTTATAATCTTGCTTCAGCAGTGCTGCTCACACTTTTTCGCATTTTTCGCCACGAGCCGGAAGAGCCGAAAAAAAGCGTCAGGCCTGAAGACCTGCCCCTTTCTCAGGTTGAGCAGGAGGAGTGCATCCGCCTCATCCTCAAAAAATTGGAGGATAGGAAGTTCATCCATTCGACTAATAAGGCTCACGCCATGGAGATGATTTATGACCTTTTAGGCAGGCTGACGATCACGGCCAAGGACAAGAAATTGTTGCTGGCGCTTTTCTCCCATGCTGGGGAAGGAAGCAAGAAACGGCCAGCGCCTGTCAGGACCCGTTCTTGATGATGATTTCCACTCAGCAGGGAATGAGAGACGCTGCCGCTCAGCAAGAAAAAGTTGCCAAATGCACACTATTCCGATAGAATTTATAAATTAGATAATATTTAATAATAAAAAACACTATCAGGAGGAAGGTATGAGTGAGCAAGAGATAAAGGTAACATTCCCCGGGGGATTCCGGGTAGACGCAGAATACAAAGGCTTCACGGTCAAGACCGACCAGCCTCCTCATGCCGGCGGTGACGGGACGGCCCTGTCTCCTTTCGACCTCTTCTTGATATCCATCGCTGCCTGTGCCGGATATTATGTTCTGGCCTTCTCGCGGGAGAGGGGAATCCCGACCGGGAAGGCGGGTGTGGTGATGCGAATGGAGAAGAACCTTGAGGCGAAGATGATCGGAAAGATTAAAATCGAAATCAACCTTCCCCCTGAATTTCCCGAAAAATATAAAAACGCCGTTATCAAGGCGGCGGATAGCTGCACCGTGAAAGCCCACATCATGAAGCCGCCGGCCTTTGAGATCGCGGCGAAAATTTCTTCTTAGAACTCAATCACTCTTCATCTGCGGCAGCCACAGATAATAAAACCCGCTTTTCAGGGTTGGCAACAGGTCTTCGATGCTTTTTCCCTCGAAGAGCGAAGGCTTGGTCAATTGCGCGGCATAGAGATTCGTCTTTCTCGCGGGATAGTAAGTATAGGCCACGACCTGGGCCTCCTTGAGTGAAGCCAGAGAAAGAGTCTTGGCTAAGGCACTATCAAAATAGCCGACTTCATCAATCAGGTTTAATTTCAGCGCCTGGGGGGCGGTGTAAACTCGGCCGTCGGCGATTTTTCCGAGATCAGCCTGTGAAAGAAAACCTTTTCTTTTGTCGTAGACGACCTGGAGGAATCTCTCATAAAGCTCGTCGATGATGCCCTGGAAAACCTTTTGCTCTTCCTGGCTCATGTCGCGGAAGGGGCTGCCGGCATCCTTCAGTTCTCCTGATTTGATGACCAGCGTCTTTATGCCGACTTTGGAGAAGAGTTCCCCCATGTTCGGGAAAATCGAGATAACGCCGATGCTACCGGTAATGGTCGAGGGATGGGCAACAATGAAGTCGCAGGCCGAGGCGACATAATATCCGCCGGAGGCCGCAACCCCCATCATCAAGGCCACAACAGGAAGGCCCGTCCTCTTCTTGAATTTAAGGATTTCATTGTAGAGGATGTCGCTCGAGGTGACATCGCCGCCCGGAGTATCCAGCCTCAGGATGATTCCCCGAACGAGCTTATCCTCGGAAGCCCTTTCCAGCCTGTAATAGACCTGAGAAAGGACGTCGCCTTCTCTATTGAAAAGGTTGGTTTGGCCCAGAGTGCCGATCATGCCTTCGACATCTATAACCAGGATTTTCTGTTTGGCTTTGCTCTTGAGAAGCACAACCTCTTCGATCTTATCTGCTCCCAGAAAATCGATGTGAAAGTGGCAGGCACAGCTGATCAAAAGCAAGAACAAAGCGCTGAGGTAAGCCCAAATTTTTCTCATCTCATTCTCCTTTTTTTGGGGAGAACGAATTATAACATATTTCTCGCTCTCGATTTGACCCGCGCAAAAATAGAGATAGCATCTCTTTCTCCGTGATGAGAATGGGTCCTGTCATGGCGCGTCCCCGTCCGTCCTCGCTTAAGACCCCCCCACCCGCCACCGACAATTCCGGAGACACTTACAGGTTTTTATGGCCCCCCTTGATTGCTCAAGGGGGGTAGGGGGGATTAATACCGTAAAATCAAAGTCTTTGATAGTGTCTCCGCGGTTTGTTCGCTGCGGTCGGGCGGGGACTGGCGCCATGCCACTCATTCTCATTCTGCATTAGTAATCACCACGGAAACGGTGATGCTTCCCAAAATAGAAATTTGCTTTCAGAAGATCAGGTTGAGAAAACTGGTCGATTTGGAGTAATATCAAAGACCAATATTCTGAAAGGAAAAGTAGGGCAATGAACAGAAAAAAATTTTTTAAGTTTGTTTTGAAAAAAGCCACAGCATTGAAGTTGGCCCTGGCGTTGGCGTTTGCGTTAGCCATCTTTTTCCAGGTAGGCTGTGCTCCCAAGAAAGAGCCGGCGCTCGCGCCGCCCGCCCAGCCGCTTTGGTTCGGCCTTCATGTTTTGGTGGAGAACAAGAACGCTGCCGAAGAATTGCTCAAAGAAATTCCAGCCCTGGCCCCATTAGAGATGAATCTCCTTGTCGTCGAGATTGACTATAATTATGAATACATTTCCCATCCAGAGCTGCGGGGCGAGGACCCGATTTCCAAGGAAACTGCGAAGAAAATAGTTAGCCTTTGCCGCGACCTGAAGATCAAGCTGATTCCCGAGTTCCAGAGCCTGGGCCATCAATCCTGGGAGAAAAAAACATTTCCGCTCCTCACCCGATACCCTCAGTTTGACGAGACGCCAGGCCAGTTTCCTGACAATAAAGATATTTATTGCCGGAGCTGGTGCCCGCTCCACCCCGACCTCAACCCCATCATCTTCCAATTATACGACGAGTTGATCGACGCCTTTGAGGCCGATGCCCTGCACGTCGGCATGGACGAAGTCTTTCTGATCGCCGCTGAAAATTGCCCGCGCTGCAAGGGCAAGAATCCGGCTGAGCTCTTTGCCAAAGCCGTCAATGACTTATATGACCATATCGTCAAAGAGCGAGGCCTGGAGATGCTGATGTGGGGGGACAGGCTGATCGACGGCGCTGCCACTGGTTATGGAGAGTGGGAAGCCTCAATGAATAACACTTACCCGGCGGTTGACTTGATCCCCAAGGACATCATCATCTGCGACTGGCATTACACCAAAAGAAAATCATATCCTTCTATCCCCATGTTTTTAAACAAAGGCTTCCGGGTCTTGCCCACGAGCTTTAAAGAGGTCAAAGCCGTTAAGTCCCTGATCGATTATTCCCTCGCCTTTTCCTCTGAGCGCATGCTCGGCCATCTCTGCACTATCTGGCGGGGGCCGAAAAAAGGCGAAGCCAAAAATCCGGCGCTTGTTGCTGCCTCCAAAAAGCTCCATAAATACAGACTGATATAAAATTATAGGCAGGCGCTTAGATAAAAAGTTGATCCCCTCCGAGCATCCATTCCAGGAGTATCTCTTCTGTTGACTTCGTCATGGAGCGGTGGTATATAAACCTTGATTGATCTGTTTCCGGGGATGATCAAGATCAAAACTTTTGCCCTCAAGCATTTTGAAACCACCCTGATCATTATCATCCTCTTTGGAATCGTCGCCATTGCTTTCCTCGTTCATTATAAATTTGCTTTTTTGAATTTTTTCTTCGTTCCGGTCATTCTGGCAGGCTATTATCTCGGGAAAAGGAAGGCCGTCCTGACGGCCAGCCTCTGTATCCTCTTAGTCACCTTCTATCTCATTTTTTCCCGGGTTCTTTTTGGAAACCTTCCCCAGCTCTCTCTTGATAAAATCCTCGATGTTGTCACCTGGGCCGGATTTCTCATCCTGACAGGGGCCATTATCGGGACGATCGCCGGGCAAAGAGAGGCCAAGCTGAAAAATCTTCAGAGAGCTTATATCGGGGTCCTCGAGATCATGCTCAAATATCTTGAAGTAGCCGACGAGAAGAAACCTCATTCACTTCGGGTTTCTCTCCTTGCCGGGAAGATCGCCCGGACGGTGGGTCTGGCCACCTTCCATGTCGAGAATATCAAATCGGCGGCCCTCTTGCTTGAGGCGGGAGATCTGCGCGCTAATATTTCTCTCTATGAGCAGGTGGCGGCTTTTATGGAGACGGAAGGCCGGATGGTTGGAAAACAGGTCGAGGACAGAGAGAGAGTCCTTTTAAAAACTACAGTCTCGCTTTTGAAAGAAGTGGAGCCGATTCTCGCCAACTATTTTTATCATTATGTGGAGGAAGCGAAAATCTTGGACAAGGATTTGGAGAATATTCCCATAGGGAGCAGCATCATTGCTCTGGCAGAACTCTATGACAAAATCTCCATGGGCATGCACCTTCCCCAGTGGAAACATGAGGTCCAATCCTTGGAAGATATTCAGAAGCTTTCCGGCCGAGCTTTCCCGCCTTCAGCAGTCCAGGCGCTCTTTCAAATAACGTCAGGGGCTGCGTGAGCGATTCGCCCTCTTCTATAAAAAGAACTCTAACTGTCGTGGGCGTCGATTTGGCCGGGGTCGCGCATCGTCCGACGGGCGTCTGCCTTCTGTCCGAGTCACAAGCCTTAACGGCACTTCTTTATGAAGACCGAGAAATCCTCGCCTTTATTAAAGAAAAAACGCCCTCCCTTGTCGCCATGGACGCCCCTCTCTGCCTTCCTCCAGGAAGAAAATCTATGGCTGACAAAAACGGGGCGCATTCTCGCCCCTGTGATGAAGAGCTGAGGCGGAGAAAAATTCCTTTTTTTCCCATCACCCTGGGACCGATGAGGGGGCTCACAGAGAGAGGAATAAGGTTAATGCGTCGCCTCGAAACCCAAGGATTTCGCGTGATCGAGATTTATCCAGGCGGAGCGCAGGACATCTGGCGAATACCCAGAGCTAAATTGAGCTTACCCGGTTTGAGAAGGGGCCTAACGCGCTTGGGGATAAAAGGATTAACAAGAGAGGCCAGCGACCACGAACTGGATGCCGCGACCGGCGCTCTCGTGGGCCTTCTTTTTTTACAGGGAAAGGCAGAAGTCCTGGGGGACTTTCGGAGCGGCGCCATCATCATGCCGCAGACTTCTTAAGCTCTTTCTACGAAAAATTTGGGGACGGTTCTCATCGAGAACCGTCCCCATCCGCTTGGAAAATAGTGGGAGCCTCACTGCTATCCTTTCAGGCCCGGAACCATCGGCGGATAGAGGCGCATATTCCTCATTAAGCCTGCGGCGGGCAGATGGCTTTGATGGCTTGGGGGAGGACCTTCACTTCGACTCTATCCTGAATCCCCAGCAATTCACCGTGGTATTGAATCGGAAGACCTTTTCCTTTGAGGGTCAGTCTTCGGGCTTTGTAATGTCTCTGCGTTCGCTGATAGAGGCCGAAATAGAGGAGGGGGAGGAGGAGCGCGTATTTTAGCCCGCTCATCTCAAAAAAAGTGATATCCAAGTAGTCATCTTCGAGGCTGGCTAGAGGCGCGATGCGCCAGCTGTAGCCGAAGTAGTTCGATTTGGCCACGACGCAATCCAGCATTTTCAAGCGGAGCGTTTTCCGGGCGAAAGCCCGGCCCTCATCATCGACGCCGTCTTCAAGCTCAACCTCCACATCCCACTTCGGCAGGCTGAGGATGATTCTTCCGGCCAGGACGTGACCCCAGAACCCGTGGATGTCGTGCTTGAGTTTTTCTACAGTCGCAATTGCTGTGGCGCCGATACTGGCGAACCCGGCGATTCTTCCTTCCACATCCATCAGGCTGATGTCTTTTGCTTTCCCTTCATAAAGAACCCGGATAGCCTTCTTGACATTCTTGGGGATGGAGAGCGATTTGCGGAAGGCGTTTCCGCTTCCCAGAGGGATAATGCCAAAAAAGATGTCTCTTTCCCTCTGAGCTTCCCGGATGCCTTGAAGGACATCGGCGATGGTTCCGTCTCCGCCGATGGCCACGATGGTCTCGCTGCGGAAGCTGAGCTCGCGGGCCAGCTCAATCGTGTTTTCTTTCTTGGCCAGCACGTCATACTTCAGGCCGGGCAAATTCTCTTTTAGATATTTATGCAGCCTTTTTTTGTGAAGCCATTTGTTTTTAGCCGCGCCTGGATTGACGATACAGGCAACGCTGCGCAGGTGATTTTTTTGCTCGCTCATTAATGATTCATCAGACGCTTGTACTTTAGCATCCAGGCCTTGGCCCTGTCAAAAGAGTCAATACCGGGAAATTTTTTTCGCGGCTTCCTTAAGCTCTGCTTCGAGACGGATTTTTTCGGGAAAGGGCGGGTCGTATTTTGCATTTCCATCGACATCCACGAACACCGGGTTGGTGAGAGCGTAGGGAAGAGTGCCGTCTTTAAGGAGGCCGCTGCGAGAGGCAGACTGAAGCACAGGGAAGAGTGTCCTCTTGCCCAGGACCTCAATACAAATGTAAGAGTCTTTCTTTAGGGTTAACCTGATGTTCTCCTCGAATTTTGTGACAGCCGTCTCCTTGGCCGAGACAGGGAAAATGACCTTTCTCTCTCCGTTGAAGATGATTCTGACTTCATCCACAGCCACCCAGGGAGCGCTTCGAACGTCGAGCCGAATATCCACTTTTCCTCCCTTGGCTAGGACGAGGTCACCTGAGGTGTACCGGCCGTTGACCTTGAACTCGACAATCGGTCCGTTGGTGGCAAAAGAGCGGCCTTTTTTTAAGGCTTGGAATAAAGCGCCGCCGTCCAAACGGCTGCCCTTTTCTCCGTTATAAAAAACGTAACTCCTCGAATAGCCTGTTTCGCCCCTGTCGATGCCATGGGCATCCGAAGACCCGACCAGAGGGAAATAATACCCCCTGTTGAGGAGGTGAAACCAGTCCTCGATGGCGGCCTGATTGGAAGAGTAAAAATAGGGGCCGTTGAGGACTTCCAGGAGGTCAAAGTCAGTATCGAAGGCGGCGAGGGCGGTAGACGCCGATTCCTGGTCGAGATAAAGATTATTGAAATACCCCAGGCTGCCGGCGCGAGGGTGATTGACTTGGAGAACGGCAGCAGGATTTTTTTGCCGGCTGGCGAGGAATAAAGGAGAGGCCGCATCAGCTGCAGAATGGATGGCGCCATTGCCTTCCTCACCAGGCCGAAATTCTATCGGATAGGTATTGAAATGAATGACATCGGCTGTGGTGACCTCGTTTCCGTAGATAACAGCCAGCTCGTTTTCGAGTTTCAGTCTTTTTAAAGCGCCCGAATAATCAGTGATGGTGTTGTGATCTGAGGCAACGGCAATCTCCAGGCCTTCGGCGACCGCCGATTTTATCCTTTCCGAGATGGAGACTGAACCGTCGGATTTTTGCGTGTGCATGTGAGGGTCAAGAGAGATGAGGCCTGGCGTATCGACGACGTGGTCGACGATGAAGACCAGGTCGCGGTTTTCTTCTTTCACCACCTCAACCACCTTCTGGTCGATCGTGTATTCGGGGCCGCGGGAAGAGCAAACAAGATAAGTCCCTACGGGAACTCTGACTTCCAGCCCTTCCTCCCCTGGAAAGCACGAGCTCTTGAACCCCTCCCAGCTTCGTCCTGTCTCGACCGGGTTATCAGGCCGGAAATAAGGAGACTTGGTCGGGGCCAAGCCCAAGAAGGTGACCTTTCCCCACACATGGTCTCCTTTGCTGTTTTTGACCTGGACTTTAACCGTGCCGAGGGGAGAATTCTGGAGAAAGATAGAGCTTTCCTCTCCTGGTTTGACTTCCCCAAGCTCCTCCACCACAGCCGGGAAGAAGTTGGCTTGGAAGCGGTAAATTCCCGGAGGAAGGGTGACCTCACAGGAGAGAGGCTTTTCCAGGATGGAGCGGAAGAAGATGGAAGAAGATAAAACCTCCCTGACCACGAGCTCCATCCAGTCACCGTCAAAGTCTTTGAAGCAAACAGCCGCCTTCACCGGCTTTGTGTCGAGGATTTGATAGATGTTTTCAAGAAGGGAAAGGGATGAGATGTCCGTGAGGAGAATATACCGGAGCTTATATTCTTCTCCGGGGCCGAGTTTGCCCGGGTAGCGGGATTCTTCTTTTGCAACGGGGTTAAAGCTGATCCAGCCCAAAGAATGCCCCTTTTTTTGATAAACGCGGAAATTTAGACCGGGATGCTTTTTTTCATGGTAAGGGTTGAAGGAATAGCGATTGTAGGCGTCAAAAAAGAGAGAATAACTTAGATCTTCGAAAGCAACCTTTCCTGTGTTAGTGATCGTGGACGTGATATCCACCCGCCCTTTTGCCGGGTAGAAGAGATAAGTCGTTTTCATCTGGGCTTTTCTTCCCTCTTTGTCCTCAAAAGGACCCCAGGCTTCAAACCCGATCAGAGCCCCTTGAGCGGCTGCTTTAGTTTGTTCGAGCTTGGAATAAACGACATGGCGCGTTTTATCTTTTATCCTCAGGACCGGAGCCCCGATATTCAGGTCGCTGGCCAGATTCTTGCCCGCGGGAACGAAGCTGAGGATGCTTCCCATGGTATTGCCGGTGGGGTAATTCGAGCTCGTGACAAGCAGCCTTGGAGAGGCACCGAGAAGGGCGTAATATCGTCCATCTTTAAGAAGGAAATCGCCCTGTTGCGCCAACGAGCAAAATTTTTCGGGGAGGTCAGCCGGGCTCTGGATGACCTTAACTTCAAAGCCTGCTCGGAGGAGAAGAGGCGAGGCCAGAAGGAAAAGAATGACTAAGACGTATGGATTTTTTTTGAAGGCTTTCATTTTTTCTCCATGAGAGAAGGATGGGCATTGAGGCTGCCCTTTTAAAAAAGAAGGTACATTATACCAAAAAAGAAATAAAAATGGGGATGGTGATTATCAGGAAGGGAATAAATGTAGTCGCAGGCTTTAGCCTGCGTTCTTCTAAAGAACGCAACCTAAAGGTTGCGACTACAGACTGCGGCTACCGGGCCAAATCCGGGTCTCTCGGAGGGATTCACCCCCAAAATCGCTGATAGAATTATGTCATCGCGAGCGAAGCGTGGCGATCTGACCCGAAGGATCATTCCGAGCGAAACGAAGAATCTCAGGATGCTGCGCGATAATCATGAGATTGCCACGACAGCTTCGCTGTCTCGCAATGACAATAATACCAATATTTTCTCCTTCTATCGGCAAATCTGGATTCACCCGAGCCAGTTGCAATATGAGAGGGGTTTGGCTAAAATCACTTCTTTGCTGTCATACCTTAGAACGCAACCTAAAGGTTGCGACTACTTGGCGAGTGCGTCGTTGATGAAAAATCTGGAGAAAATAATCACCCTCAAGGGGAAGAGGTTCTTGCTTGGGGTTGAGACGTCCCACGATTCCGAAGACTACGCGAAATATGAGGCTATGAGAAACGAGATTTGGAGGTTTCCCGAAGATAACCTCCCTGGGACGCGAAACCTGATGTGCGAGAATTTCCTCCATGATGGGAGCGCCCTTTTTATCGTAGCCTACAGCGAACAACCGGATGGAAAGCTGAGCGAAGACCCGGCTCATTTTGTCGGGTTTTCCTACGGGTTTGTCGGGGTCAAGGATAAAGACATTGCCTTCCGCAGCCCGGAGAATCTTCAATTTTACTCCCAGTACACGGGAGTCAAAGAGGAATTCCGCGATCATGGGCTCGGGGTTGCCATCAAGGAGTTCCAGAGAGAGAAAGTCGCGGATGCGTTCGGGATTTTTACCATCACCTGCACCTATGACCCGCTGACTGGCGTCAACGCCTGGAGGAATGTCCACCATTTCGGGATGGAGGTTGTGGAGTACCGGGTTTCAACTTATGGAGAATACGGCGGGCTACTCAACCGGTTGGATGTCCCGAGCGACAGGTTTTTCATGTCCTGGGACCTGAAGAAGAAAGTCAAGCGGCCTGCTAAACCCTATGAATCTCTGGTCTCGGAAGCAAGACTTTTGGTGGAGGCCGAGGAAAAGACGGTTATAGGCCGGAGCGGTCCCACCAAGCTCGAAGTTATCACCGGCGTTGATCCCCAAAAAAAGGGGGAGTTCTTGCTTGTCCAAATTCCCCTGGACTTCTATCTCATGCTCAGGGAGACGGATGTTAAGGAGGCTGGCGTCAGGCACATCCCCCTCCAGTGGCGGCTCGAGACGAGGAAGGCTTTTCAGACTCTCTTCGAGAGGGGATATAAAATCATAGATTTCCTGCAAACAAAAGATGAGCCCAGAAGAAATTTTTATGTTCTCCGAAGAGCGGGCGGCAGGAAGAAGAAAGGAGGTTGAAATCACTCACAACGAACTCGGGAAAAAGATGTACTAGGGGACGTTCCCCCAGCAGGCGATGATTAAGGTTGACCAACTCACCAAGGTCTATGCCTCAGGAAAGATCCGGGTGGCGGCCCTGCAAGAGGTCAACCTCGAGTTTGAAGAAGGCCTCTTTGCTGTAGTCACGGGCGCATCAGGTTCAGGGAAATCCACGCTGCTCAACCTCCTCGGCGGTCTGGATACGCCGACCTCGGGGACCATTGAAGTCAAGGGGAGAAAAATTTCCGAGATGGGAAAACACGAGCTCGCTCTTTACCGCCGCTACGGCGCGGGGATGATCTTCCAGTCCTTCAACCTCATCTCGAGCCGCACCGCCCTCGAGAATGTCGAGCTCCCCATGATCTTTTCCGGCGTGTCGAAAAAAGAAAGGGACGAGAGGGCCGCGGCAATACTGGATAAGGTCGGGCTCTCGAAGCGGCTGACCCATCGTCCATCCGAGCTCTCCGGGGGCGAACAGCAGAGGGTGGCTATCGCCAGGGCACTCGTCAACAGGCCTCAAGTGCTGCTTGCCGATGAACCGACAGGAAACTTAGACAGCCGCACCTCCAGGGAGATCGTCGAGCTTCTTGGCGGACTCAACCGTAGCCAAGGCTTGACTGTGATCATGGTTTCTCACGAGGAGGCACTGGCCGCAGAATTCGCCGGCAAAATCATCCGTCTCCACGACGGCCAGGTCATAACCCAGGAGCAGGCGAGATGAGGCTTTCCGACCACATCCAGTTCTCCTTCTCCAATCTCTGGAAGCGGAAGCTCCGCACCTTCCTGACAACTTTCGGCGTGACGATTGGCATTGGGGCGCTCGTCTCCATGATTTCCTTCGGCCGGGGAATGCAGAAGAATGTGACCGAGAGCTTCAAAGCCTTGGAGCTGTTTAACTCCATCACTGTTCTTCCAAGCGGTTTTATGGATGAGCGCGGAACTCGAGATCCCGATGAAAGAAGAGCCGTCAGTCCGCCGAGCGGCCGGAGGCAAAGCATCCTGGACAATAAGGCAGCGGAAAAAATCGCCGGGCTAAAAGGCGTAGAGCTGGTCTTCCCCGAGATTCGCATTCCGGCGATGGTCGAGTTCAACGAAAAAGAAGAGTTCCGGCTGATTCAGGTGATCCCGGCCAAGGTGGCCGCCTCGAAATTGGTGAAATATAGCGCGGGAAAAGCCTACAGCTCTGATGATGAGAATTCCCTTATTATTTCCGCCTCGCTTCTTCGCCAATTCAATATCCGCGACCCCCAATCTGCCCTGGGCAAGACCATTGTCATCTCGTCGATTGCCTTCGACTTTTCCGTTCTGAATCCAGTCAATCTGGCGGCCGTTTTTGGAGGGAAAAAGCTTCCCTTTTCTAAAGAAGATTATGAGCTGACCATCGCCGGCGTTGCGGAAAATTTGGCCTTCGGCGGCCCGACTCCGATCCAGAGCGATATTTTTGTCCCTCCAGGAACCGCCCAGAAGATGAAGCGCCTGCCCTTCAGCAGCATCTGGGATTTGTTCCGGGCGCAAGAGGGGAGGCTCGGCTATTCGGCCTTGAACATCAGGCTCTCTTCACCCAAGTTTGTCGAGCCTGTGAAGAAGGAAATTTCCGAGATGGGGTTTGAGACTTTCGCCCTGTTCGACCAGTTCCAGGAAATCCAGAAAGGCTTCCTGGTCCTGGACATGATTCTGCTCGCCATCGGCATGATCGCCATCGTCGTCGCCTCGCTCGGGATCATCAACACCATGGTGATGTCCATCCTGGAGAGGTATAACGAGATCGGGATCATGAAGGCCGTGGGAGCAAGCGACGGCGACATTAAGAAGATTTTTTTCTTTGAATCAAGCGCCATCGGCCTTTTGGGAGGCCTCTTCGGGCTGGCTTTAGGGTGGGTGACGAGCGGCCTCATCAACAGAGTCGTCAATTATTTTCTAGCGAAACAGGGCGTTCCCTTCATCAACTACTTTAGCTTTCCATGGTGGATTTGCCTGGGGGCGGTGGTTTTCGCGGTGGCAGTCAGCCTTGTCTCAGGAATCTATCCGGCTTGGCGCGCCGCGCGGGTGGACCCTGTGCGCGCCCTGCGTCACGACTGAAAA
>CAZKEW010000048.1:0-13254 GCA_964551885.1 uncultured Eubacteriales bacterium | reverse complement strand
TTTCGCTTTCGTTCAAACGGCTAAATATTTCTTTCATAGCTGACAGAAATTTCTGAAGTCAGTTGCCCTCTATCATTTCTTTCCTCGCTTTCAACCCTGATCTGGCTGAATTTCTGAGCCTGGAGATTGTTGACGAGCTTCAAGAAGTCATCCAGGCTTTGCGAGACGACCTTGAAACGAAATTGAACCCGGGAATCCTCAGCCAGCGTAGGGGCGAGGGAAAGGATGTAGCTGGAATCCGGCAAGCATTCCTCGAGCTTGGAGAGAAATTCCGTCCAGGAAAAGCTTTTTTTCAGGATAATGCTGTTGATCAGGTCGACTTTTTCTTTATCCTTTTTGACGGCCTCCTTATTCTTGGCCGATAAACGCCTCCCTTCCCTCTGGTCTGTTAGAATCGCCTCCTCGGTCTTTGTCAGCAAGGCTTTGACTGTTCTTTTCTTCAAGTTGAACCGGAGAAAAAAAACGCCGGCCAGAAGAGCCAAAAGAAAAAGCCCCAGGCCGACGCAACCGCCAAGAAAAAAGAAAAGCCTCCTGTTGCGAAGCGGAGACGTCGCCAAATTCAAGCTTATTCTTTTCATGGAATCTGTCCAGCCAGTGGAGCGAGGATAGCCCTATCCGAGGCCGGAATCTCCCCGAGGCACGGCGCTTCTATCGGGTTGATGGAAAAAGGAAGCCTCCTCGTCAACTCGGAAACGATCTCCGCCTGGCTTTCGCTTAAGCTTGAGCGCAGCCAGAGGGAATGGATTCTCCGTTTCTCTCTGTCCTCGATGAAATGGACAGTGTTCTCAATTTCTTTCACGACATTCTCGATTCTTTGACCCGGTTGAAGCCGCCCCTGGCGTTCAAGCGCAAAAGGCTTAAAACGATAGAGCGCCATCTCGGACTGGGTGATGGCGGCAAGGCTGATGGAATCCTCTTCGATATTGGCCACGATCAAGTCCTTTTCCTTCTCCCGATCGACCAAGTTGAGAAGACTCAGGGTCGGGGCCGTCAATATCCCAATTTTTAAGCCCAGGCTGGCGAATAAATCCTCATACTCCTGGAGAACGGCTGTCCTGGCCAGCGACGCGAGGACCTTCACAGAAGCGGTTGAGGCCGTCACTTCATAAGAAAGGCGGGCATCCTCGGGCAAAACGGGCATTTGTTTTTTAGCGCGCCAGAGGATGAGTTTCTCCCTTTCCCGCTCTGAAGGAGGAAAAGATTCGAAGGCGAGGACAAAAATTTTGAGGCAGGATTCAGGAATAAGGCAAGCGACTCTTTCTCCAGAAAAATGAAGCTTTTTCAAGCCCTTTTTCATGAGCTCGGCCAGGAAGGAAGCGTCACTGAGATTTTTTCGGTCGAAATGCGGCTCAATAAGGCCTGCCGGCAAAGGCAAGAGAGCATGATGTTTGACTCTCTTCTCTTTGACCGCGACATGGATCCCGCTGATATAAGAAGAGGTGAGTTGAAAGACCACGGGGGGACAGGGATGAGCCGTAAAAAAATCTTTGATCTTTTCTATGAGCGGCGCCATTCTTTCATTCGACAAAGGTGACTTTATTCAACTCTTTCAAACTCGTGATTCCTCGGAGCACCTTCTCCAAGCCCACTTCCCGCAAGAAAACGATGCCCTCTTCCTTGGCCCTTTTCCTCACCTCGGAAAGCGGCTTCCTCTCTAAGATCATCTCCCGGATCACGTCGGACAATTCCAGGAGCTCGGCAATAGCCGTCCTCCCCTGATAGCCGGTAAAGTTGCAATCGGAACAGCCTCGGGCCTCATAGAATATCTGCTTCCTGTAGATATCCGGGGACAGTCCGGATTCAAGGAGCTGGTCGTCTCGGTATTTAACCGCGCCTTTGCATTTGGGACAGAGGACCCTCACCAGGCGTTGAGCCAGGATGCAGTTCAAGGCCGAGATGAAACTATACGGGTCCACTTGCATGTGGAGGAAACGGCCGATAACGTCAAAGACATTGTTGGCATGGACGGTGGTGAAAACAAGATGGCCTGTCAGAGCTGATTGGATGGCGATCTGAGCCGTCTCCGGGTCTCTGATCTCTCCCACCATGATCTTGTCTGGGTCATGTCTCAGGATGGACCTCAGCCCCCGGGCAAAGGTGAGCCCCTTTTTCTCGTTCACCGGAATCTGGGTGATACCCTCAATCTGGTACTCCACGGGGTCTTCGATCGTGATGATCTTATCCTCCGGTGACTTGATTTCCGTCAGAGCGGCGTACAACGACGTCGTCTTTCCGCTTCCTGTTGGGCCTGTGACGAGAATCATTCCGTAAGGCTGGGTGATGTACCGCCGGAATTTTCGAAGCACCTCATCGGAAAAACCGAGCAAATCCAACTTCAGCTCGGAGATGGCCTCGGTGATCATTTCCTTGTCGAGGATGCGGATGACCGCGTCTTCGCCGTGGATACTCGGCATGATGGACACACGAAAATCTATGGTTTTGTCTTTGATTTTGAGCCGGAATCGTCCGTCCTGGGGGACGCGGCGTTCCGCAATGTCCAGGTCAGACATGACCTTGATGCGGGAAATGATCGGCGACTGGAACTTTTTATCGATGGGCTCCAGGGCTTCATTGAGGACACCGTCGATCCGGTACTTGATCTTGACGCCGTCTTCTCTGGATTCCACATGGACATCACTGCTTCTCTTCTGCACAGCCGTAAAAATGATGGTGTTGACCAATTTGATGATCGAGCCGTCCTGGTCCGCCAGCTTTTCCAGCGAGATGACTTCTTCCTCTTCTCCGCTATCTTTCTCGACAACCTGGACGATGAATCCCTCGGTAGCATCCTTGAGGACTTGGAGGGCTGTCTCGCTCTTGCGCAGAGCTTCCTGAATGGCCCTCTTGGAGGCCGCATAAAACTGGACCTTTTTCCCGAGAAAAGACTCAATGGCATCGACCGTCCCTATGTCCGAAGGATCAGCGATGGCAATCTTAAGGAAATTCTCATTCTGCTCCAACGGAACGAAATTCGCCCGATACAAGAACTCCGGCGGGAAAGACTGGACCAGGTCCCGGCTGACAGAATAAGTGGAAAGGTCAATATAAGGGACATTGTATCTTTCCGCCAATTTTTTAGTTTCCGCTTCTTCCGTGAGAATGATTCTTTTTGCTTCTTCTTTCTTCATTTTTATCTCGTCACTCTGATGATGTTAAAGATGGGAAGATACACGGCGAGGAGCATCAACGCCACGAGGAGTCCCATGAAGATGATGATCACAGGCTCTATCAGAGAAACAAAAGTGTCAATCTTGGCCTGTATTCTTTCATCATAAACATCTGCCACTTCCCGCAGCATCCCATGCAAGTTGGCCGAGCTTTCTCCGATGCGGACCATATCGATCGCTAACGGGCTGAAAAAGCCTGCCTTGCCCAAGGAGTCGGAAAGGCTCCCTCCGTTCCTGATGTCATCCGGCAGATGGCGCGTTCGCCGGACAAGAAACTTATTGGGGATGGTCTGGGAAGCGATGGGCAGGGCGGGGAGCAGAGTGATTCCCGCTTCTAAGAGAAGGCCGAGCGTCCGGCTGAAGAGGGAAATGGCCGTTTCCGTCCAGATTCTCCGGGCATAGGGTATCCTGAGCTTGAGCTTTTCTAAAACAACATGCGTGTTTTCCTTTTTTTTCAGTTGGAAAACAACCAGGATATAGGCAATAGCCAAGACGACCAAAAGGGGTGTCAATCTTCTCATCGCGCCGGCGAAGCCGATGAGAAAGCGCGTGATGCCGGGGAGTTGAGCCTCAAAATCCGCATAAAAACTTGAAAATCGAGGCAAAATAAAATTGATCAGGATGCCCATCAACGTCAGGGAGAAAACCAAAAGAAGAGTCGGATAGATGAGGGCCGCCCTGATCCGCGACTTTGTCTGGGCGATCACTTTGGCATAAGCGATAAAGCGGCTGATTGACCCCGGCAAGTTCCCGCTTTGCTCTCCCGCTAAAAGAGAAGCGGTGTAAACCTTGGTGAAATTTTTTTCGAACGGGCTGAAGGCTTCGGAAAGGGCTTTCCCGCTCCGGATATCAGACTCCACTTTCAGCAGCACTTCTTTGAGATGGACATTCTTCGCCCGGCTGGTTATGAGCTCTAAGCTCTTGAGGATGGGATAGCCCGCCCGGAGAAGAGCCAAAAGCTCCTGATTGAACATGATGAAGTCTTTGTCTTTGATTTTTTTCTCGAAAGGGAGAGCCGGAAAAGACAATTTTTTCCAGTCTTTCTTGATCGACAGAACGCAGAACCCCTCCGACTCAAAATGTTTCCGGCATTCTTCGACCGAGGAAGCCAGAAAAGATTGGAAAAGAGGATGACCGTCTTCAGTGGCCAAGCGGCAGAGGAAATAAGGCATTTTATGTGTAAATCAACTCTCTCTTTATTTTTGACTAAATGACAGGTTCATATTAGGTTATCCGCGTTGTTTTGTCAAATAAACCCAAAAAGGGGAGGCCTCTCCTAAACCAAGGCTCTCCCCCTTTAATTTAGTCCATTCTGGCGCCTTAAAGTTGACAAAAATTGGCGAAAGAATTATTTTAAACCTAATGAAGAAAAAGCTCTTGATGGGAATGATTTGCCTTCTCCTGACCCCTCTGCCCTTTTCGTCCATAGCTCAAGAAAGCACACCTCCCCCAAAGACCGCTCCCTCTCCTGAATCCATGCCGGCCCCGCCCCAGGAATTCCCGGCCAAAAAGCCGAAATACGATTACATGAGCTCATTTTTTTCAAGAAACACGAAGCCGCTGGGGTTAAAAGAAGATTTGGCTTTGAAAAAACTGCTGAAGCAAAAAGGCATCAAGTGGGCGATACGAACTAAGATCAGGCATATTCTGGACTGAAAATGCTTCCTCAAAATTTTTTTCCCAGGATGATTCAATTTTTTGAATTGAGCTCCCATGAATAAGAGAATTCTTTTATCCCTCATCCTCATTTCCGTCATCCTGACGCTCGGAGGGATAAATATATATAAAAAAATTGTCTGGAAAGAGCCGACCGACGGGGTCATTTGGAGAGAAAAGTCCGGCCGGTTCACCGCGATCAGGGTCGAAGCTAACGGTCCCGCTTATCTGGCCGGGATCAAAAAAGGAGACATCCTCTATTCTATCAATGACTTGCCGATAACCAACAAGATTGATATCGTCAAGAGCCATTGGGTTGCTGCAACGACCGGCCAAAAACTCAAATATCAAATCAGCCGGGAAGGAGAACTCCTTTTCCCTTCCTTTTTCTTGGCCTTCAAAGGATCTCAGCTGGCCTATTTTTACCTGGCTCTCATCGGGCTGACCACTCTGGTTATCAGCATTGTTGTTTTTTTCAACTCGAAAAAAACTTTTTCCATGCCCTACCTCTATTTTTATCTCCTTTGTTTTGTCCTTTACTCTCTTTACATCTTTTCCCCGACAGGAGAAATGGATTTTCTCGATAGCCTATTTTATTGGCTGGACAAGACCGCTTTGCTCATCTTCCCACCTCTCTTGTTTCATTTCTTCCTCATTTTTCCCCAGCGCAAGAAGCTCGTCAAGGAAAAAGCGTCAGCAATTTACCTACTGTACCTGCCCGGCCTTCTTCTCCTCTTAATTACCCTGATCCTGTATCTGCCGTTTTCCAGCGGATGGGATGATGGCCTGGTCTTTTCCATTTACAATGTCTTGGAAAGGCTGGAAATGCTCCAATTTGCCCTCTTCACCATGATCACCCTTCTGACCATCTATTCGAGCCTCCGTCACCCGCCGAGTGTTCTCATCAAAAAGCAACTTCGCTGGATCATCTCCGGCCTGGGAATTGGTGTGGCTCCTTTTGCCGTTTTCTATGCCTTCCCCTATTTCCTCGGCAATATCCCTTCGCAATTCGGTGAGCTAACCATCCTCTTTCAAGCCTTGATTCCCCTGACCTTTGCCTACTCTGTTTCCCGGTACAAACTCATGGATTTTGAGGTGCTTCTCAAGAAGGCCGCAACCCTTATTTTTTCTTACTTTGTTCTCGCCTGCCTCTATATCATTCTGAGCTCCCAGACCGAGATGTTCTCCGAGAACAAACTCAACGTGCTCATCCTGGGAATCCTGGCCATGATCCTGGGAGCGACGCTGTTTATGCCCTTGAAAAAATTGTTCTCTACTCTTTTCGACAGATTTTTCTATAAAAGAGCCTATAAATACCGAAAAACCCTTCTCTTTATCAGCAAAGAGCTCAGCCGGGAGAGGAATCTTCAAAAGCTTTCCCAGTCGCTCACGGATCTGATCACCAATGCCCTCTCCCTTAAAAGCCTGGCCCTTCTCCTTTCCCAAGAAGACGAAAGCCGCACTTTTCATGTCTCCAGCCATAAAGGCGAATCTTCCGCTCTCCCCGACCAAATCACTTTTGATCCTCAGTTTTTCCAAAATCTCAAGGAAAAGGAGTTTATCTCTTTCGATTCCATCTCTGATAGAAAAGAACTCCAGAGAGGAGCGGAAATCTCATCAACCCTGGGCTTTGCCCATTTTTTGCCCCTCAAGGTTGAGGAGAAGCTGGTCGGCTGCCTGGCGATGGGGAAAAAAAACGACAACTCTTTCTTGAACAGCGAGGACTGGGAATTGCTGACAACCATATCCTTGCCGGTGGCTCTCGCCATTGAAAACGCTTCTCTCTACAACCAGGCGAGTATCCGCGCCATGGAGCTCGAAAGGCTCAAGGATTACAGCGAAAACATCATCGAAAGCCTGACTGTCGGAGTGGCCGTGCTCAACCAGAAAGGAGAGGTCACCGGCTGGAACCGCGTCTTGGAAGGCATTTTCGCCAAGAAAAAACATCAGGTCCTCGGCCACGGGCTCAGAGAAGTCCTCGGGCCAAAAAATTTCCTGGCTCTCTTTCCCTCGGACACTCAGCAGGATTTCCGGCTCCTGAGCGAGATCACTCTGGAGATGCCGGAGGGAGAAAAAAGAATTTTCGACATTGCCAAAACCCCCCTTCTCGATAACACAATGGCCCCCTACGGAACCATCATCGTCTTTGAGGATATCACGGAAAAAATCCATTTGCAGCAGCAGCTTGTGACGTCAGAGAAGCTGGCCTCCATCGGGTTGCTCTCCGCGGGTGTGGCCCATGAGATCAATACGCCGCTGACTGGAATCTCGAGCTACATCCAGTTCCTCCAGAAAAAGCTGGCCGATTCCCATTACACCCAAATCTTGGAAAAGATCGAAGCCCAGACGGACAGGGTCTCGAAAATCATCAAAAACCTCCTCAATTTTGCCCGCAACCCTTCCGACTCGGCCTTCCACAAGGTCAACATCGTGGACGGTCTGCAAGAGATCATCTCTCTTATCGACTACAAACTGAAGGCCATGAACATCAAGCTGGAGATGAACCCGGCGCCCGTCAAGCTCATCTGGGCCCAGGGTGAAAGGCTGCAACAAGTTTTTATCAACATCATCCTCAACGCCATTGATGCCATGCCCAAAGGAGGCACATTGAAAATCGACGTCGCCGAGGAAGCGAATGAGGTGGTGATCAAAATTGCCGATACCGGCACGGGGATTAAGAAACAACATCTGCCCCACATCTTCGACCCCTTCTTCACGACCAAGGGCATCGGCAAGGGAACAGGCCTCGGCTTATCCATATCCTATGCCATCGTCAAAGAACACGAAGGCCATATCACTGTAGAAAGCGATGTTGGGAAAGGCACCTGCTTTGCCATTTTCATACCGGCCAACCTCGACTTGAAAAAAATGAGCAACAAATCTTCTTATGTGCGGAACTAAAATGGCTGAAAAAGGAATAATCCATATCATTGACGACGAGCCGATTATCCACGAGGTCTTGAGCCAGCTCTTGACCTCGGAAGGATATGAAGTGGAGCTCTCCTCGTCCGGTGAGGAGGCCCTCCAGAAGCATTCCTCCCAGGCTTATGATGCGATTCTTCTGGACCTGCTGATGCCCGGCCTCGACGGCATTGAAGTCCTCAAGGGCATCAAAAAAATGGACCCTCAGGCTGTCATCATCATCATTACGGCCTACGCCTCTGTGGAGTCCGCCATTTCTGCCATGAAAATGGGGGCCTACGATTATATTCAAAAGCCCTTCAAACATGACGAGCTGCTCCTCACGATCGAGAGAGCCTTAGAGCACAAAAGCCTCCAGGATGAAAACATCCGTCTCAAAGATGAGCTCACCCGAAAATTCGGGTTTGACAATATCATCGGCAAGAGCAAGCCGATGCTCAAGATTTTTGAATTGATCAAAGCCATAGCCCCCACGCGGAGCACGATCTTGATCCAGGGCGAGAGCGGGACAGGCAAAGAATTGGTGGCCCGGGCCATTCATCAGGCCAGCGACAGGAGAAACTTTCCGCTTATCGTCGTCAACAGCGGCTCCCTTCCGCCCGACCTCCTGGAAAGCCACCTCTTCGGCCATGTGAAAGGCGCCTTCACGGGCGCCTTCAGCCAGAAAAAGGGACTGTTCGAAGAAGCCGACAAAGGAAGCATCTTCTTCGATGAGATTTCCACGATCAGCCTCGAGACCCAAGCGAAGCTGCTGCGCGTAATGCAGGACAAAGAATTTATGCGGCTCGGCGGGACGAAGACAATCAAAGTGGATACGCGCATCATCGCCGCCACGAATACCGACCTTGAAGAGCTCATCGAGCAAAAGAGGTTTCGCCAAGACCTTTTTTACCGGCTGAACGTCATCAAGATCGAACTGCCGCTGCTCCGGGAGAGGAAACAAGATATTCCGCTCTTGGTCAAACATTTTATCGACCTCTACAGCCGAGAGAACAAGAAAAATATTGAGGGCATGACCGAAGACGTCATGGAAATTCTGGAGAGCTATGATTGGCCGGGAAATGTCCGGGAGCTGGAAAACCTCATCGAGCGGGCCATCGTCCTGACAAAATCGAAGTTGATCACTCGGAACAGCCTCCCTCCTTTTCTCCTCGTGAATCAGCCAGAAGGGGAGAAGCTGTCAGTCCATGAGGAAGGCGACCTGGCCTTCAAAGCCCAGGCGCAGATGTACCAGAAAAAGGTCATCCTCGATGCTCTCCGGAAAGCGAAAGGCGTCCAGAAAAAGGCGGCCAAATCCTTAGGGCTGAAGCCGACCACACTGAACGAGATGATCAAGAGGCTGAAGATCGACCTGGAAAGCTTCTCTTAGCCAGCTCAGCCTTTGGCCAAAATAAACTTCCCGGGAATAGCTTTATCAGGGTTGATCTTGATTTTTTTGGCTCTGGCCGAGAGGGGAATTTCAAATTCCTGGGTTTTCTTCTCGATGGTCAATTTCTCTCTATGAAGGGCTCTCCCGGTCTCTTCCTCCCACTCAAGCCACAAGGGAAAGACAAAAACATCGTTGACCTGGTCCACTTTGACCTGGAGAATATCCCCGGCTTCTTTTTTATGGATCAGATAGGTCACTCGAACTTCAGGAAGCAAGTGGGAGTCAAACCAGAGCGCGAAAAAGCCATCCAGCTCTTTCCCTGAGATTTCTTCCATAATTCTCTTGAACTGGCCTGTGGTCGCCGCGGAATATTTGTGCCGATTGAAGAATTCTCTGAGCCCGGTGAAAAAGAGATCTGTCCCCAAAAGGTCATGGAGCATATTCAGGACAAGGGAGGCCTTGTTATAGAGAATCGCTTGGTAGGCCTCGAAGTCAATATAACTGAGACGAGAGCCCAAAGTTATGGGGCCCCAAGCGGTCTTCTTTTCGGTCCACTTCGAAAACTTTTTGAGGATGGTGGATAAAATCTCCTTATTATGATTATGTTTCGACTGTAAATAGAGAAAAGAGGAATATTGGGCCAATCCCTCGCTGAGCCATTGGTCCTTGTATCTGGCCCAGGTTACACCCTGACCCCACCACTGGTGGGCGATTTCATGAGCAAGAAAATATTCACTCCACTGCGAGAGGTTCACCGGACTACTCGAATTCAGAAGGAGGGCTCTCGATATAATGCTATCCGGACTGCGGGGCAGCTCATTCAGGACAATAAAAGAGGCCGGACTATGCCCTCCTGCAGTGGGCCAGAGCCTCTGGACAATGCGGAGGCTTTCATAAGGGAAGGGGCCGAACCGGCTTTCATAAAACTCCAAAATACTCTGCGTTTCATCCAAGAAGTTTTTTTTCGACCAGCGGACATCGGAGGAACTATATGTCGCAAGAGGAAGAGGGTTGGCCTTTTCCTCTGTCAAGGTTAGTTTCCCAACCAGAAAAGAAAGATATTTCACCGGATTTTTTGTTTCAAAAACGGAAAAGGAACTGCCCATTTTGTCGATTTCTGTCACTTGCTGGAGGCCATTCAACGTGCCTTTCTCAAGGAGAAGCCCGTTGGAAACTGAAGAGTAATCCGGTGGGACGATGATTTTGAGGCGGGCGGTGAAGTAATCCTCATCGGGCGGGGAAGGATACCAGTAGGCCGATTGACTGAAGAGATAGGTCTCATAGCGCGGAGGAATGAAGACGACCGCATCATTCTGTTGAGCGCTCATCAGCGTATCTGTGAGCTGAACGGGCGGCTCCAACTTCCCGCGGTAAAAAATTTCCACCGCAAAACTCATATTTTGGGGGATGGGCTCGAAGAAATAAATGTAGAGAGTTCTTTGGGTCTTGTCTTGGGTAAAGAAGAGCTCTCTTTTTTCTTCATCATAAATCCGCAAGATCTGGAGAGACGGGTTGAATTTAAATTTGACTGCATCCAGCCCATCGACTTGGGCCATGACCCCAATCTTGGCTTTGGCCGAAAGATAGGTATTCTCCGGCTCAAAATCCAATTCGATTTGATAATCCTGGACATCATACTTCTGGCTGAAGGTGATGACCATGCGTCTCTTTCCCTTTTCGGAGGGCGGTGAGTAGAGGTTGATGTAGCGGGTTCGAGAACGCTCATAGACGGTGACTTCCTCATCAGAAAATGGCGAATAGACATAAGCAAGCTCGCCTCCCTTCTTGCCCCTGAATTCAATGACCGCCTCATCTGCCTGCGGCAGGAAGGAAAGAGGTTCTTGGCTGAGGGAACTTTGAATCGTGAAATAGTGCAGATTATACTTCATGAATAAGGAGTAAGCCTTGGTCCTTTCCATTTCGCTGGCCACATTTCCCGGAGCCTCCGGCTTCCTTGTTATCTTTATGTTTTGTTCAAAAAAAGAGTTAGAGAAGCGAAGAAAGGCATAATTAACGGTATCTTCCAGAGTCTTGCTTTTATAGAAGAGCTCGAGCTGATGTTTCTCCACGGGATCTGAGGGCGAGAAGGAAAGATGGCCCTCGCCTATGACCAGAAGGGCCGTCTCTAAATCAGGAATGTTATCATAGAAGAGCAAGGCGTTCTTGAACGTCAGGCTTATATCCACATGTCTGATTTCAATCGATTCCACTCTTTCGATGCGCTCCGATGGAATCTTGATCTTATAGAGCTGGCTGATACCCGCCCTGACCTTTTTCTCCTTTATTTTCCACTCACCGTCGACATTCTCCAGGGCCAATTGCCATGTCTCTATCAGGGCGGAATAGGGATTCTGGTAAAGAACTTGAAGAAAAGCCTTCGGCTCCTCCTGGTTCAGACTTCCCTTGTTAGCCCAGTGGAGAGTCACTGTCTCCATTCTTAAATCATCAAAATAGAGGGACAGCGCCTCTTTTTGTCCTTCCTGCAATTCTGGCGAAAAGGCCTTGAGGTAAGAATCAAAATCTCGGGATTCAAGAGATTTCTGCAGCCGGAGGATGAAATCCTGGATGCTCTGGTTTTCTGCGGAAAAGCAAAAGTGGGAGAAGAAGAGAGCGCCAACCAGGAGCAAGGGGATTCTTTTCTTCACCAGTGTATTATAACAAAAACGAAAAACTCTAGAAAAGAGCGGCTTTTTGTCCGCACCAACCATCACATCTTGGAAAAGAGCATTTTTTGTGCCAACAGAGAACCGACCTTCTTTCTGCGGGTTTACCCTATTAAAAAGAATTTTGTGCTGAGCTTAATAATTTACAAATTGTAAAATATATTTACAGGGTTTGTTGCTGTTTTCAATGACCATTTTTCTTGAAGTTTTCTTTCTTGAAGTCCTCTTCCCAGGTGACGAAGCTGTGAAAATAGATCGAATCGCCTTCGTCAATTCCTCTCGTGATTTCGGTGATGTGGGAGGTCGAAGACCCGAAAGCTCCTACAGCAAAAACGACGGCTTTCTCGGGATCGACATTTTTGCCGCAGGTGTAGATATCCAAAGCGACGTAGCCGTACTCCGGCCAGGTATGGGTAGAGATATGGGACTCGGAGATGACCACCACCCCGCTGACGCCGTGGGGAGGGAGCTTGCTAAAGGAGATGGACCAGACCTGGGCGCCGGCGACCTCTGCAGCCTTGACCAAGATCTGCTGCACTTTTTCGACACTGCCGATGACACCGGGGTCACAACCTGAGGCTTCAACGATATAGTGCCGGCCGATCGTCTCATGAATGTTTTTGGCCATTTTTCCTCTCCTGTTTTAAAGCTATAAGTTAGGCCATATTGTCCAGTCTGTCAAGAAATCTCTTCCCCCTCGAACGCATCTCTATTTCCGTGATTGTTTTTTTAGCTTGGTCAAGGGATTCGCTTCCTTCACCAAGCTCTCTTGTGACATCGCAGGGCTCCATAATCATCGCGGAAACGGAGATGCTTCTTCTTCCCTAAAAACTCATACCAGCACGCGCTTCTCTTCCTTCACTACGTTCAGCACAATATGGGTCACCGTCCTGTCCACAAAAGGCAGGGAGAGGATGCCTTTAATGAAGTCGTTGAGGTCATCCCGGCCTTTGAAGGTGCCGATGATCAAAGAGTCCCATTCGCCGGTGACATCATAGACAGCCGCAACCCGGCGGTCTTCGGCTATTTTTTGCTGGGTCTCGAGCAGTTTCCCTTTGGAGATGCGAAGCGCGATGATAGCAACTAAATCAAGCCCAAAATGCTCGGCGCTGACAACGGGAATGTACCCTTTGATCACGCCAGAACTCTCTAATTTTTTAACCTTATTGATGACGGCTGTGGCCGAAGTGCCTACTTCTTTGGCAATTTCCCGAAAGCTCTTGCGGGCATTCTGATTCATCGCCCGGACAATCTTTCTCTCGAGCTCATCGATCATGGGCATCTCCTCATATTTGAAATAAATAATCACATAAAATAATTCAATTGACTTAAATTATAATTATTTTCTTGACAATCGTCTCTTTCTATGTTAGAAAACCTTACTAAATGTATAATGCTTTTGATTTCCGGCGCGCACCCACAATTAATCTTAGAAGATTGCTTTCTGGAGGTCAAGCAAAGAAAACGTGGAGCGCTC
>CAZKEW010000047.1:0-13753 GCA_964551885.1 uncultured Eubacteriales bacterium | reverse complement strand
CCCTTATCATCCTGAGAGCCCGCAGAGGATCGAAGCTATCTACAAAATGCTCGAGGAGGAAAAGATTTTCTCCACTTACCCGATCATTGAACCTCGGCCCGCCAAAGAAGAAGAAATCGAGTTGATCCATACGCCTTCCTATGTCGAGACGATCAAGGAAACCTCGGGCCAGGAAAGAGTCTATCTTGACCCTGACACGTCCACTTCAGCCCGGTCCTATGAGATCGCCCTGCTCGCTGCAGGAGGTTTGCTCAAAGCGGCGGACATGATCATGGAAGGGAAGATCCAGAACGGGTTTGCCCTGGTCCGTCCGCCCGGACATCACGCCGAGGCCTCCGAAGCCAGGGGCTTCTGCATCTTCAACAATGTCGCTGTAGCGGCTCAACATTTAATCAAAAAACACGGTCTCAAGCGCATCCTCATCGTTGACTGGGACCTCCATCACGGCAACGGGACTCAGCACGCGTTTTATTCCCGAAGCGACGTCCTCTATTTTTCCACTCACCAGTTTCCCTATTATCCGGGCACGGGTCACTGGAACGAAATCGGAAGCGGAGAGGGCGAGGGATATACTGTCAACGTGCCTCTCTCTCCGGGAAAAACAGATGAAGATTTTCTTTATATCTTCCAGCAGATCCTCTCACCCATCACGACAGCCTACAAGCCGGAGTATATTCTTGTTTCTGCGGGGTTTGATATTTTTGAAGGGGACCCGCTTGGCGGGATGAGCGTGAGCGCGAAGGGTTTCGGCGCGTTAACAGCAGAGCTGATGACTCTGGCTCACAAGACAGCAAAAAATCGGCTTCTTTTCACCCTCGAAGGAGGCTATAATCTTTTCGGCCTCGAAGATGGTGTAAAGAGTGTTCTGCTTATCTTGGGCGGGCAGGAGAAGGTTACGCTTCCAAAAGCCCGGACATCCGATTCCGTAGAAAAGGAGCTCAGCCCCGTCTTTAAGGTGCAAAAGAAATATTGGCCCATCTGATTTCCAGCCTGTCCTCTGAAGCGCCAGTCGTCCCCTTTTCAGGACAGAAAAAACGGGCCTATTCAAAGAATTAAGGGAAGCTATTTGGCATGCTTCTTGCTTTTAAAAGAAGAGAAGGAGAACTAATATGAAGAAATATATCCCTGTTTTCATCATACTCTTTTTCGCTCTCTTCTTTTCCTTCTCGCTGCTCAAGGCGGAAGATGAGCCGAAATACACGAATGACTCCTTTGCCCGGTTGAATTATATCAGCGGGAACGTCTATATCCAGAGGGGCCCGGACCTCGGCTATGAAGAAGGCATCGTCAACATGCCGATTGAAGAAGGAGACAGGCTGGGCACAACAGACGGCCGGGCTGAAATTTATTTGGGCAAGAACAATTACGTCCGCCTGGACAATAACACCAAGCTCGATTTTTTGAACCTGCCTAAAAAAGGGTATGACCTCGTGCATCTCCGCGTCTTCGCGGGAAATATCTATCTCAGCGTGAACAGGCTGGAAAAGGAGAAAGGCATCGAGGTTCATACTACGGACGCCTCGTTTTATGTTCTCGATGAAGGCCTTTACCGTATGGATGTCAGAGAGAATAAGAAGACGGAGATCTTCGTTTTTCGTGGGGTTATAGAAGTGGCAGGAGAAGAAGGCTCTCAACTCCTCAAGAGTGAGCAGACCCTCGAAGTGGCCGGAGGCCGGTTCGACTCGCGGCCGAAGCGATTTTACGCCGTCGCGGAAGACAGCTTCGACCGCTGGAGCGAGTTCCGTGAGTCCCATATCAGAGCCGAAATCACCAAAAGATATCTTCCCGAGGACCTGGCGGATTTTGAGAACGAGCTTGGCGAGAACGGCGAATGGATTAATGTCTCCCCCTACGGCTGGGTCTGGGTGCCAGGAGGCGTTGACCCTGAATGGCGTCCCTATTACAACGGCTCTTGGGTCTGGCTCTCTTTGGGCGGCTGGACCTGGGTGCCTTATGAGCCCTGGGGCTGGGTAACCTGCCACTATGGAAGATGGGGTTGGGGAGCTGGGTTGGGATGGTACTGGATTCCTACCTCGATCTGGGGACCTGCCTGGGTCGGGTGGTGGTGGGGCTATGACTACTACGGCTGGGCTCCCTTGAGCTGGTGGAATTATCCTGTGGTGATTATCGACGGCGTTTTCTATGGCAATCATTACGGCCCCTTTTATCCTTACAATTCCCGCGCGCTTACAGTCATTCATAAAGACCAACTAAAGGCCAAAAACATACCTTCTGTGGCTCTCCGCCAGGATTCTCTCAAGGGACTCGACAAGATCAGCCTTTCCAGCCAGGCTCCATCCATAAGGCCGGCCGCCAACAAAATCTCTGTAGAAGGGATGCAGGGAAACAAGGTTTTCCTCAAAAAAGAACCCGGAGGAATCACGCCTGCGCCTGAAAGAAGCCTCAAGCCTATCTCCCTGAAAGGTCAAGAGCAGATCGCCCCGGCCCAAAAAGAGGAAAAAAGCGGGCAGAGGACCCAGGCCCCTGGAGAAAGAAGAATCCGAAAGATAGACTCGCCGCAGAGTCAGAGCAGTGGACAGTCGAGGAGTGTCGTGCGGAAAGATTCCTTCGGCTACCCGCCTTCACCTAATATCAGCATCAAGAGATACTCTGAGGAAAGACAAGGCTCAAGGTCAAGCTCTATCCGAAATCAATTTTATAGATACCTCCGGGGTGATCGGCCTTCATCGCGGAGCTCTTCCTCCCGGGAATCGATAACAAGGGGGACGACCTCGTCTTCGGGTTCGAGGGGAACAGTTTCTTCTGGATCGCGTGGCTCTTCTTCAGGATCGCAGTCCTCTTCTCCCAGGTCGGGGAGCGTCAAAAAGAAGAATTAGTCGTGCTCTTCGACGGCTTTCTCCGTGCCGTAATAGTCGAGTATCATCAAATGATCCTGGTGTGAGCAGTAGCGAAGGGGTTCTGTCCCGACAAGGAAAGCTTCCCTAAGCGGCCACAGGCAGATCGGCGTCGCCAAAAGCCCTGTTTTCCGGTCGATCTCCACAAAGTTGATATTGGCGGGAACTTCAAAATCTTCGAAAAAAGGCTCTCTCCCTTCTGCAGTGGCTTTATTCTTCTCATCTTCGATGATTCTTTTAAAAAGGGACATCCAGGCCGGAAGAGCGGCCACTGCTCCCGCCTGTCTGTTCCCGATGGTCACTTTCGCATCATTGCCGATCCAGACGCCGGCGCAGAGGGAAGGCGAGAATCCGATAAACCAGGCATCCGTGTAGCTGCTCGTGGTTCCCGTCTTCCCCGCGAGAGGAATTCCTAAAGAACTTGCCGCCGCGCCTGTTCCTCTCAGGATGACGCCCTGAAGCGCAGAAGTGACGAGATAGGCAATCTGGGGGGAGATGACGTCTTCCGCTTCGACCTTGGCTTCCTCCAGGACATTGCCCTCTCGGTCCTCGATCTGCGAGATGAAGTAGGGCCTTATCCGGACGCCTTTGTTAGGGAATGTCGTGTAGGCGGAGACGAGCTCCAGCAAGCTGACCTCGAAGGTCCCGAGAGAAAGGGAAAGATAGGGATATATCGTCGAGGTCATCCCGAATTTCCGGCAGTAGTCAACTCCCACCTGGGGTGAAATATAATCGAGGAGCTTGGCCGTGACGACATTCCGGGATTCTTCCATCCCTATTCGGAGCGTCACCGCCCCTTTGTATTTGCGGTCATAATTCTTCGGAGTCCAGGGCTCGCCTCTCCATTTGTCGATGAACTCCACAGGCTCATCCCAAATGATGGTGGCAAGAGTGAATCGATTCTCCAGTGCACCAGTATAAAGGAACGGCTTGATCGCCGAACCCGCCTGTCTCTGGGCTTGAGTCGCCCGGTTCCACTCGCTCCTGCGGAAAGAGTATCCCCCGACCATGGCTTTGATTTGGCCGGAGCGGGGGTCGATGGCCAGGAAAGCGCCTTCTATCAGGGGATCCTGGTCCAAAGACACGAGAAGCTCCTTTTTTTCCACGTCAATTTTTTTGACTTTGACCTGGATAACATCCCCTCTCTCGATCAGCTTTTCCAGGTTGTCCGTCCTTGTCCAGGCGATATCATTGTTCGCCATCTTCCCCGTGTATCTCTTCACCTTGACGGCCGCTTCTCTCCGAGCCACGGAGAGGACAACGGCATCCGTCACCTCATTCTCTTCCACGGCTGATGTGACCCAGCCGTCAAGCCAGACGTCCTCGATTTTTTCCTTCCCTTCCTTGAGAAGGTTTTTCTTGTCCTTTCGCCAACCCTTTTGTTTATCCATTTCCCGAAGCCGCGCCAGCAACGACTCCTCGGCATATTTTTGCAGCGTCGGGTTCAAAGTCGTGTAGACTTTCAGCCCTCCCCGGTAGAGGACTTCGCTTCCATAGTTCTTCTCGATGTATTTTCTGACTTCCTCAAAAAAGTAAGCGGCAAAATCGGGCGTTCCCCGCTTCCACGGCAGCACGCTTATGGGCTTGCTTTTGGCTTCCTCGCCTTGTTCTTTCGTGATGAACCCCAGCTCGACCATGCGGTTAATCACATGATTCCGCCGCCGCAAAGTCACCTCAGCATTGGTGTAAGGGGAATAGATAGCCGGCCCGCGGAATATGCCGGCAATCAGCGCAGCTTCTTCCAGCGTCAAATCAGAAACACTCTTGCCGAAAAAGAAGTTCGAGGCTGTCTCCACACCGTAAACGCCGTGGCCGAGATAGAACTGGTTGCAGTACATCTCCATGATTTTTTCTTTGGAGTAATTCTTTTCGACCTGGACGGAAAGGTACATTTCTTTGAGCTTTCGGCCGACAGTCTGCTGGGGATAGAGGAAGAGAAGCCTGGCCAGCTGCTGGGTGATCGTGCTCCCTCCCTCGGGCCTCCGGAGAATCCTGCCGGTCCTGATGTTTTCCTTGACCGCCCTCAGAATTCCCAAAAAATCGACCCCTCGATGATTGTAGAAGCGCGGGTCTTCGGTGGCGATAATGGCTTTTTTCAGAACATCAGGTATCTTTTTGTAAGGGACTTCAATCCTTCTTTCGATGGCGAAATCCTTGATCACTTTGCCTTCGTCTGAATAAACAGACGTGATGATATTGGGCTCAAAGGTTTCGAGCTCCGACACGGAAGGAAGATTCTGTTTGACAGCCCGGTAAGCGCCGAAGATGGCCCCGAGCAAACCCGCGAAGGAAAAGATGAGGATGAGGAAAAGAGCTTTAAAAATTTTTTTCCGGTCGAATTTCTTGATTTTAACCGTCAGGAAAGGTCTCTTCTTTTCTCTATTCCTGCTATTTTTTTTCGGCGTCATGAAATCTAAATATAGCAAAACCGGAGGAAAAAACCAAACTCAGTGACTCGGGGACGGTTCTCGTTGAGAACCGTCCCCATCTCTATTTAATGGCAATTTTGTTTTTAGAAATCGCAAGACTCTGGCGGCGATTTCTTCGCTGATTTCCTTTTTCGTACGCGAAGCGTCGATATGGATAAATGTTCTCCCTTGAAAGCTCTTTAAGATTTTCCTGACTTGGACGAGATATTCTTCTCTTTCGAAAAGGAGGTCTTTCCTCTTCCTCATGTGAATCCGGGCCAGGCCCTTCCCGGCATCGATATCCAGGATAAAAACTAAGTCGGGCTTGACTGCAAATCTCTCATTCATCCTTTTTATCCGGGCCGGGTCAATTCCTTTGGCTCCCTGATAGGCGATGGTGGAGAAATAATAGCGGTCCAGGACGACAATTTTTTTCCCAAAGAGTGCAGGTTTCAGATTCTTTCTGACGTTTTCTTCTCTGTCTTTGACAAAAAGGGCAAGCTCTTCTTCAGGCGAGAGGGAATCGGAGCGTTTGGCCAGCTTCTTGATCTCCCGGCCCCATTTTCCCCGGGTTGGCTCACGAAAATAAACAGCAGCAAAGCCCTGTGCCTGCAGCTTTTCGAGAAGAATCCGGGCTTGGGTGGACTTCCCGGAGCCGTCTATGCCTTCAATGACAATCAGGAGTCCTTTTTTTAATCCCATATTTTTCCGCGGAGAATGATGATACCTCGAGAACAATTTTTTGGCAACTTTTCGGCTGCGATCGTTGTTCTTTACCTGGTGGAGGATTTTTGTGCTTTCAGGAAGACCTCGGACACGAAGCATCACCGCCTCCGTGATAGGACGGGTTTTGGAAAGGGATGAAGCGACCATGCGGAGATCAGCCAGAAAAGCCTGACTTTCGAGGGAAGCTGCAGGCCTTCACTAAGTGAAGGCGAGGGTCAGTGGCTGAAGAAACCCGTATGAGCGACGAGCGGGCATGGTTCCTCTCGGTTTTTCGAGAGGAGAGCGAGGAGCGAATCGAGCGCGTTTTCCACGCTGGGGAAAACGCGCATGGTTTCGAGGCCATTGGCCCGAGCCTATCCGAATCGGAGCTGGGAGCAAGGCCCTTTTCAAAACCCGTTGTCATTATCACAGAAATAGAGATGCATTCCGGAGACAGAAGATTGAATTTTTCACTCGAGTATGATAACTTGAGAATCTGAACTCAGGAGGCTGGGTAAATGAAAAAATATATCTGGGTCGCCGTCATCAGTTTCTTCTTGGGACTTCTTGCCGCGGGCTACGTCTTTGTCTACCTCCCCGAAAAAAATGCCCCGAAAGCGAGTTCCTCCGATAAAATGGCATCTTCCTTTACGCCTTCCCTAAATGCCGCTGTTGTCGCTTCTTCCCCTGAAGTGAACGCAAATTTAGATTTCGTCAGCATTTCTGAAAAAGTCGGCCCGGCTGTCGTGAAGATCGAAGCCGAGAAGGTGGAAAAAGTCAAAGGGTTCGGGCCTGAGCAGGAATGGCCTTTCGAAGATTTCTGGGATCGGTTCTTCGGCCAGCCCCGACAAAGGGAACAAGAATACCGCTCCACAGCTCAGGGAACCGGGTTTTTCCTCAGCGAAGATGGTTATCTTTTGACCAATAATCACATCGCCGAGAATGCCGTCAAAATCAGCGTGACTTCCCTTCAAGGTGAAGATTACGTTGCCAAGATCGTCGGCACCGACCCAAGGTCTGATTTGGCTTTGTTGAAAGTCGAGGCGAAAAAACTTCCCTTTGTCGAGCTCGGCGATTCCACGCAGCTGAAAGTGGGCGAATGGGTCCTGGCCATCGGTAACCCCTTTGGGTTGGAGCACACTGTGACAGCAGGGATTGTCAGCGCCAAAGGGAGGCAGCTCGGCACCGGCGGGAATGTCCCGGAATACCAGGACTTTATTCAGACAGATGCCGCCATCAACCGCGGGAATAGCGGCGGGCCTTTGGTCAACATGAAGGGTGAGGTCATCGGAATCACGAGCAACATCTTCTCTCCATCCGGGGGAAATATCGGACTCGGGTTTGCCATTCCTTCCAGCTTGGCTAAGAAAGTGATCACCCAGCTCAAAGAGAAAGGACGGGTCGTTCGCGGCAAAATCGGTGTGACGATCCTTCCGATCAATGCCGATGAGAAAGATGCTTTTAAGCTCAAGGATAAAAACGGCGCCCTTGTCAATACCGTCGAGGCCGGCGGCCCGGCAGACAAAGCCGGAATCAAGCAATACGATGTTATCGTGGAAGTCAACGGACAGAAAATCCAGGATCCCAATGACCTGAAATTCAAGGTCGCCGACATCGAGCCCGGCAAAAAGGTCGATGTCAAGGTTATCCGGGAAGGAAAAGAGCTGACTTTCACCGTTACAGTGGAAGAGTTAGATGCTCCAGAAGCGAAGGTGAAAACCGAGGGCTCCGATAAGGACCTGGGGTTCACTGTCCGGGAGCTGACCCCCATTCTGGCAAGAAGATACGGCTACCGGACTCAAGAGGGTCTGGTGATCACTCAGGTAAAAAGATACAGCGAAGCCGAGAGAAAAGGGCTGGCCGTGGGAGACATCATCCTTGAAGTCAACCAGAAAAAAGTCAGCACTGTCGGGGATATGGAGAGAATCCTGAAGAAAGTCGAATCCAGCCAGGCGGTCGTTTTCCTCATCCGCAGAGAGAGCGACGGTGAATCTATCGATAGGATCGTCACCTTGAGAGTCCCATAGATGAAGTTCATCAAAATCCACTCCCTGGGCAACGACTTCCTGATCGTGGACCTGGACAAGAGTGAAGACATTGCGGACATCGCCAATTTTTCCAGCCGCATCTGCGACCGCCACACAGGAGTGGGAGCCGATGGCCTGCTCCTCATCTCCGTCAAAGACAAAGCCAAGGGCCTGGTCAGCTTCCGCATCTTCAACGCCGACGGCTCCGAGCCGGAAATCTCGGGAAACGGGCTGAGGTGCGCTGCGGCTTACCTCTTCTACAGGAAAAAGATAGAACCCCCGATCGTCATTTTTCTCACAAGCACAGGCGACAGAGAGTGCAACCTCATCGAGGAGAAAAACAACCTGTTCCAGATCAGGATTGAAATGGGAATACCGAGGCTCACCTCGCGGGATATCCCTTTTGATGACGGCGTATTCCACGAAAAAATCATCGATTATCCCCTTTCCATCAATCAAAAAATCTATCCTATCACGGTCGTCTCCCTCGGCAATCCCCATTGCGCTGTCTTTGTCGATCACTTTCCGGCAAGGATCGAGTGGCATCAGATCGGGAGAGAAATCGAATACCATCCTTTCTTCCCCAATCGTATCAATATCGAGTTTATCCGGGTGCTCAACCGCCAAGAAATTGATGTCCTTTTCTGGGAGCGAGGGGTTGGCGAAACGCTCTCTTCAGGGAGCGGCTCTTCGGCGGCAGCTGTCGCCTCCATCCTGAAAAATTTGACGGACAAAAAGGTCGTTGTCAGGACCAGCATGGGGAGAGTGATCGTCGAGTGGGAAAAGGAAAAAGTCTATCAATCAGCGCCGGCTGAAGTTGTTTTTGAAGGCTCTCTCCTAAAATAAGAGGGGACGGTTCTCCCAGGAGAACCGTTCCCATTTTCTTAGGCTAAGTGCTCGAAGCCTTTTATTTCGAGAGGGCGCTTTTTCCCCTTCTTATCGATCAAAAAAATGCCTTTCCCCCGCTTCATCTTTCCGATCCAGCGGATTCGGTATCTTTTCTGAAGCTTCGCTATAACATCCAGATTTCTCGGGTCCACAGAAAAGAGAAGCTGGTAGTCCTCACCGCCGTGGAGGGCCAGGTTTTCGGGCCTCTTCTCAAAAAAGCGGACCTCAGGAGAAAGGGGCAATTTTTCCAGATAAACATCGGCTCCCACTCGGCTTTCCTCGCAGAGATGGAGAAGGTCGACGGACAACCCGTCGCTTGTGTCGATCATCGCTGTGGCCGCTCGATGTCTTGAAAGGACCCGGCCGAGCGAAATTTGAGGAACAGGGTCAAGAAAAGCCCTGAGAAGAGCGTCCGCTTTCTGATCTTTTCCAAGTTTAACCCCCCCTTTGAGGAGCTTCAATCCCGCAGCCGCGTCTCCAAGAGTCCCGGATACAAAAATCAAGTCCCCAGGCTTCGCGCCGTTTCTGCGGATTGGATTTTTGCCCTCCCCGATGACCGTAACAGAAATGGAAATCTTTGCCGAAGCGGAGATATCGCCACCGATGAGTTCTATCTTTTTTTCTCTGGCCGCAGCTTTAAACCCCATAAAGAATTTCTTCACCTCATCTCGTTCCATCCCGGGTCTCAGAGCCATCCCGAGAAGGGCAAATTTCGGCGTGCCTCCCATCGCCGCAATGTCGCTCAGGTTCACGTTCAGGGACTTCCGACCCAGAAAATAGAACGGATGCAGGGAAGCGATAAAATGGACGTCCTCGATAAGCAGATCCGTGGTGAGGAGAAGAGATTTAGCGTCGCTTCTTATGACCGCGGCATCGTCGCCGATGCCCAGGACCAGGTCTCCCCTTTTTCCGGAGAACTCTTTCCTTATGGCCGAGATGAGTTCTCTTTCGCGAAGGGACCGGAGCTTCATCCTCAGCCTTTTTCTGGAGGCTTTATCAGGGCGTTGTCAAAGACTTCTTTAATTTCCTCGACAAAGATAAATTCCATCTCTTTCTTGATCTTCTGAGGAATATCAATCAAATCTTTTTTGTTCGGAGCCGGGAGAATTATCTTCCGGACGCCTGCCCGCTGGGCAGCCAGAACTTTCTCTTTTACGCCCCCGATAGGAAGAATATTTCCCCGGAGAGTAATCTCCCCTGTCATCGCCACGTCCCTTTTCACCTTCATGTCGGTGCAGACCGAGATCAGGGCTGTGGCTATCGTAACGCCCGCCGAAGGCCCATCCTTGGGAATCGCGCCCTCTGGAATGTGGATATGGAAATCATGCTCCGAGAAAATGTTGCCGTTGACTCCGAACTCCTCGGCATGGGCTCGGGCATAGCTCAAGGCGGCCAGGCCGGATTCCTTCATCACATCGCCGAGCGAACCTGTTAAGGACAAATTCCCTTTCCCTTTCATCTTGGTGACTTCGACAAAAAGAATTTCCCCTCCTGTGGCGGTCCAGGCCACACCCATGGCCACGCCAACCTGGTCTTTCTTCAAGAGCTGGTCCTTGAAGATGCGAGGCGGTCCAAGGTAGCTCTCGACACTCTGAGACGTGATCCGGTAGAGTTTTTTCTTGCCTTCGGCGACCTTTCGGGCGACTTTCCGGCAGATCGAGGCAATCTCCCTCTCTAAGTTCCTGACTCCCGCCTCCCGGGTATAAAGAGAAACGATTTTTTTGATCGCGCCTTCAGTGAAGACGATCAATTTTTCACTAAGAGCATGTTCTTTGACCTGTTTGGGCACGAGATGCTGAAGGGCAATCTGCAATTTTTCTTCTTCCGTATAACCGGGAAGGTCGAGGACCTCCATCCGGTCACGGAAAGCCGGCTGGACGGGGTCGAGAAGGTTGGCCGTGGTGATGAACATTACTTTAGAGAGATCGAAAGGAACCCCGAGGTAATGATCCCGGAAAGAATAGTTCTGCTCAGGGTCAAGCACCTCGAGGAGCGCGGAGGATGGATCCCCTCTGAAGTCAGCGCCGATCTTATCCACTTCATCCATCATGAAGACAGGATTGTTCGAGCCGGCGCGCCTTAATCCTAGGATGATCTTTCCGGGCATGGCGCCGACATAAGTCCGTCTGTGACCGCGAATCTCCGCCTCATCTCGAACTCCGCCGAGAGAGATGCGGATGAATTTCCTTCCCAGGGCGCGGGCGATGGAACGGCCGAGCGAAGTCTTTCCCACACCAGGAGGGCCTACAAAGCAAAGAATCGGCCCCTTGATCTTCTTGGAAAGAGACCTGACGGCGAGGTATTCGACTATTCTCTCTTTCACTTTTTGCAGGCCGTAGTGGTCTTCATCCAGAATCTTCTTCGCCTTTAGGAGATCGAGGTTATCCACCGTGGTCTTGTTCCAGGGCAGGGAAAACATCCAGTCGAGATAGTTCCGGACAACAGCCGTCTCGGCCGACTCCGGATGCATCTGGGCAAGCCTCGAGATCTGTTTTTCGAGCTCCCCCCTCACTTCCTCAGAGACTTTGAACTTATCTAACTGATCCTGATAAGCTTTGATCTCTTCTTGAATCTCAGTTCCTTCGCCAAGCTCTTTTTGGATCGCCTTGAGCTGCTGCCGCAGAAAATATTGCCTCTGGAGCTTATCCATCTCCCCTTTGGCCTCGGTGCTGATCTTGGTCTGCATATCCAAGAGCTCGAGTTCCTTGGTCAGAAGCTCGTAGACTTTCTTTAAGCGCTGGGACGGGTCGACAATCTCCAGGATTTTTTGGGCTTCTTCAACTTTCAGCTCCAGGTTGGCCGCCGTCAAATCGGCCAGCCTGCCCATCTCTTCAACATTGGCTGCAATGATCAGCACTTCGGGGGGGATATTCTTTCCCAGGGAAGTCGCCTTTTCCAACCCGTCGCGGACATTGCGGATAATGGCTTCATTCTCGATCGTTTTGTCTTTGGCCTCCGGCTCATGGATGACTGATACCTGAGCCTGGATGAAAGGCTGGTCTTCCTCAAAACTCTCGATTTTCGCCCGGATTAACCCCTGCGCCAGGATTCTGACTCTTCCGTCGGGGAGCTTCAGCATCCTCATGATCAGGGCGACGGTGCCGATATCGTAAACATCCTCCCTTTTCGGGTCCTCGATCTCCATCTCCTTTTGGGCCAGGAGAAGGATCATCCGGTTTGTGGCAAGAGAGTGGTCGATAGCGTTCTTGGATTTATCCCTCCCCACGAAGAGAGGGGCAATCATATAAGGAAAAACGACGATGTCGCGGAGCAGAAGAACGGGCAATTTCTGGGGAATTTGCAGCTTCTGGTCGCGCTCTTCGATGAGCTCGTCGAACGTCTCGCCGTTCTTGTTATCCTTTTCAGCCATGAGTTTCCTCCGGGTTTAACCCTCTTTTTTCTTGATCTCGATCAAAATATCCTTATCCTCTTTGGAGAAATATTTTTTAAGGAGAAGGATCAATACCCCATTCTCCAAAAAAGCCTTGGCTTTGTCGGGCGAAACCGTGCTGGGCAGGGCGACAAGGCGCCGGAAGCTCCCGAATTCCCTCTCCAGGCGGAGGTATTTGATCTTTTCCGAAGAAATGCTCCCTTTTTTCATGCCCTTGATTTCCACACGGTTGCTCTGGACGGTGATGGTGATCTCAGACTGGTCCACGCCAGGAATTTCGGCCTCGACGATGATCTCTCTCTGCTTTTCATAGATATCCACGCGCGGAATCCAGGTTTCATCCCATTCCAGGAATTTTTCCCGCCGGATGAGCGGCTCCCGCTTGATCCGGCTGATCCTGGTGTTTATCTTAATGATTCTCGAGACAGGCTTGATTTTTCTGATCATCTTGGGAAAAGAGCTATTTTTCTTTTAATAGGGTCTCGAGTTCCTGTTTGAACTCCAGGACGTCCTTGAATTCCCGGTAGACTGAAGCAAACCTGACGTAAGCCACTTTGTCCAGCTCTTTGAGCTTATCCATCACGTAGAGACCGATTTCTGAAGCTTTGATTTCCTTGTCCGGCCTCTCCTGGACTTTGTTCTCGATCTCCTCGACGATTTCCTCGAGTTTCCTGACCGGGATCGGCCTCTTCTCGCAAGCTTTCAGCAGGCCGCGCAGCAATTTTTGGCCGTCAAAGGGCTGGCGGCTGCCATCTTTCTTTACGACCATATAGGGTATTTCTTCGATCTTTTCATAGGTCGTGAATCGCTTCTTGCAGGAGATACACTCCCGCCGCCTGCGTATAGACAGGCCTTTCTTGCTCCCTCGAGAGTCGATCACTTTGCTTTCCGGGTGGCTACAGAAAGGGCATTTCATTTTGCTGCATCCTCGCTTAATTTTTTAAGCTGAAAAACTGTCATCCCTTCTTTCCATAATATAGCATATCCGATGCAGCAAGTCACCACAACCTGAACCGCATGGACGAGGATAGTCACCCCCACGGCCAAGTCGGGGTCGATGCCGTAGAGGGCCGTCATCCCGAGCTTGGAAAAATAGTGGAATCCTCCCACCATCCCCGGACTGGGGATGGACGCACCGACCATAGTGAGAAAAACATAGGGGACAAGCAAAAAAAACGGAAGTGAAACCCCGAAGGCAAATAAAAAGACCCAATAATAAAAGACGATGGCCAGCCAGACCACAAAGGAGAAAAACGTGTACATCAGAAGGCTTTTTAGGGAATGAAAAAATTTCAGCCCTTCGATGAACTCCTCAGAAAGAAGAAGGACGCGGTGTGAAAACTTCTGGGGAAATGGTTTGAGCAAAAAGGAAATGAAGCGGAGCGTTTTTTCCCTGAAGAAATAAAGGGAGAGGCTGAGGAGAAGGAGAATGGAGGCAAAGGCCACTCCGACTATGCCCCAGAGATAAAGGCTGGAATA
>CAZKEW010000046.1:0-13979 GCA_964551885.1 uncultured Eubacteriales bacterium | reverse complement strand
TCCGATTATCTCTTCCCAGATGATGTTTGTCTCCCAGTGCGTCATCAACTTTTTTGTCCATTCGGGAACGGCTCAAGCTGCTCTCACGATGCCGATCATGTCACCTCTGGGAGACCTTGTGGGCATTACGCGCCAAACCACTGTCTTTGCCTTCCAGCTAGCGGAATACATCAACCCTGTTCTTCCCACTTCGGGGGTGACCATGGGAGTTTTAGGATTAGCCCAGTTGCGCTGGGAAAAATGGGCCAAGTGGCTTATACCTTTTCTTCTCATCTGGATTGTCTTTGGGTTTCTCGCGCTTATTCCACCTGTGCTAATGCGCCGGGGGCCGTTCTGAAAAAACCAAATATTTTGGCTGCAGGGGGCTGGCCGCCTAAAAAAAGTTAAGCCGGCAGGCAACCTTTTGCGCTTCCCGCTCATCTATACGATATGAGGAAGAAATGAGCACCTATTCACCGTTAGCGACCCTTGCTATAGAAAACGGATTACGAGATAATGGCACCCAGATTGCCCAAACCCGAATCACAGAGGCTCTTCCTTTCATGATGGCGGACGAAAGACAGCAGGGAAGAAACTCAGGTATGCCCTTATCCTCCCTTTCCAATCTGATCAGGAGGAGCCAAGCGGGCGATGAACGGGCGATGGAGGAAATCTACGAGCATTTCAAAGGCCCCCTCTTCAGCCTGGCTTACCGCCACACCTATAATCGCCAAGCGGCTGAAGACCTCCTCCAGGACATTTTTATCAAAATCTTCACTCACCTCGGGGATATCCAGAGGGAGGAGACTTTTACAGCCTGGGTTTACCGGATTGCGATCAACGCCTGCTATTCTTACCTGCGCAGCAAGAGGAGCCGGGACCGTCACGCAGTTTCCCTGAGCGAGGTCGAGGGCAGAAAAGAGGAAGCGGTATACGACGGCCACGAAGAGAGCTGCGAGAAGCCCTTGAATGAAGCGATCAACGATCTGCCGGAAAAGCTGAAAGCGGTTTTTTTGCTCCACGATGTCCAGGGGTTCAAGCATGAAGAAATCGCCCAGATGCTCGGTTTCACGGTCGGGACATCCAAATCCCAGCTTTTCAAGGCTCGGATGAAAATCCGTGAATTCCTCAAGAAGAAAGAGATTTTATAAAGGAGAAGAAAGATGAGATGCGCGGCGGCAAAAAAGCTGATCAGCGAATATGTCGACGGCAGGCTGAGCCACAGCCAAGAAGCGGTGCTCAAAGCCCACCTGGAAACTTGCGCGGATTGTCAGGAATTGCTCCGCGATTTTCAGCGAATCGCGCAGGAAGCCAAGGACCTTCCGTCTCTTTCGCCTTCTCCATTGGCCTGGCAGAAGATCGCCGCCGGAGTGAGAGAAGCCAGAAAAGAGGCGCAGTTGCCTTATAAGGAAAGAAAAAGTTGGGTTTCTTTGCTTTGGAAACCAGCCGGGCTGCGTTATGCTGTGGCTGCGGCATTGGCTCTGGTCGTCGTCGGAGGACTCATCGTCGGATTAAAATCTCGGAAAGGCGAGGGCGAGGCTGGATATACGCTGGCCAAATTGAAAGAAGCTCAGCATCATTATGTGCTCGCCATCAAAGCCCTGGATGAGGCCATCGAGTCTCAAAAGAACGGCGTGGATCCCCAGCTGGCCGAGGTTTTCAAGCGCAACCTCGAGGATATCGATAGAACCATTCAAGCCTGCCAGCAGGTGGTCGAGAAAGACCCGAATAACCTAACGGCGAGGGCTTACCTGCTGACGGCTTACAGGGAAAAGGTGACTTTTCTCGAAGAGATGATGGGAGCAAAAAAAGCTTCCTCAGAAAAGAGGGCGGGGATAACCCTTTAAGAGAAATCGAAATGAGGAGGAGGAACATGAAACATTTCAATATGACAAAAACAGCGGCCTTGGCGGCTTCCTTTTTGCTGCTCTTTGCTTTTTCCGTGTCGGCCTCTGCGGCCAAAGAAAAATACGAAGCGAAATTTGAGAAGACTGTGGCTTTGCCCAAAGAGGGAAAAGTTCATATCAGCAATATTTCCGGAGGCATCGAAGTCAGAATCTGGAATCAAGACCAGGTGAAAATCCAGGCTCTTAAAATCTCGCAGGCTTCATCGCTCGACAAGGCCAAAGAGAATGCGGCCAAGGTGAATATCGAAGTCACTGAAGAAGGAAATGTTGTCCGGATTGAAACTAAATACCCCAAAAGCAATAAGTTCTGGGGCGGAGACTCGGTCAATGTCTCTGTCGATTACTGGCTGTGGATCCCGGAGAAAGCCGGGCTGAAAGCTAACAATATCAGCGGTAATGTGGACGTCGAAGGCCCGGGCGGAGCCGTTGACCTCAGCGCCATCAGCGGTAATGTCCGCTTGAAGAAGTCTTCCAAAGGAGCAGAATGCAGCGCCATCAGCGGAGATTTGGAGGTCACAGGAGTCACCGGAGATGTTTTTCTCAAATCCGTATCCGGAGACATCACCGCCAGGCAGATCAAAGGTTCAATCCAGGCTGAAACAGTGAGTGGAGAAATAGAATTGATGGAGGTTTCCGAGGCCAACACAGTACGGGCCAAAGCTTTGAGCGGAGAGATCGTCTATCGCGGGAGCATTAACCGGGCTGGGAATTACAACCTGAAATCGCACAGCGGAGGAATCGAAATGTTCCTGCCAGCTGACGCGGCCTTTGATTTTGAAGCCGAAACCTTCAGCGGGACCATCGAGAGCGATTTTGAGATCAAAGTGACCGGCAAGATATCGCCGAAAGAGATGCGCGGCGTCGTGAACGGCGGAGGAGCCTCGGTCAAGCTCTCCTCCTTCAGCGGCGACATCAAGCTAAGAAAGGGCTGATTCTTCGAACGAGGACGGTTCTTTCACGGGGCCGTCCCCGTTTTTTTTCTTTCCCTGCATTTTCCCTCCTTAAACAAAACACATTGCACATTACATCTGGCAAATTTCATAGAAATGCCTATAATAGTATGCTTTGTTCAAACCTCGAGAGATGGTTTCCCAAAGATTGATTCATCTCATCAACTTCAGCCGCAAGCTGGCTATCAGTGCCGTCTTTTTCCTTGTTCCGCTCTATTTTTTGAAGATTGGCTTTAATGGCTGGCAGATTGGGTTGGTGACGTCTCTTTATGCCTTTGCTCCGCTCCTTTTCTCCTTCCCCACAGGCTGGCTCAACGACCGCGTTTCCATCAAGGAAATCATTCATGCGTCCCTAGCCTTGCTGAGTCTTCTCTTTTTTCTTATGAGCCGCGTTCACCAATTCTTGCCGATGGCTTTTATTTTCCTTTTCCTGGGCCTGGCCAACAATACTCTCGATGTCTCCATCAACAACTTATACTATAAGGACGAAACAGACATCGACCAAAACAAGAAATACAGCCGCCTGGTTTTCTGGCAGTCCTTAGGGTCGGCAGCAGGTCCTTTTCTCGGGGGGATTGTCCTCACTTCCTGGAGTTTTCCAACGCTGTTTATTGTCTTCGCCCTTTTTCTGGTTTGTCTCCAGGTCTTTGTCCGCCCCTTGAATCAAGTCCGGTTCGGGATTGTTCCGCTGAAGGTCTACAAAAGCAACCTGCTTAATAAGAAAACAATCCTTTTTTCCATCATGATTTTTGTGGTCGGGCTCCACTGGGGAGTAGAAGGCACGGTTTACAGCCCGTTCTTGAAAAGATATTTTAATCTCAGCACGTTTGACCTTTCCCTCTATATCTCTCTTTCTCTTTTAGCCCTGGCTTTTTCCTCATTCCTGATCGGCTTGATCAAGCACGATGTCCGGGTCAATAAAAGACTTTTTCTTTTTTCCATGCTTCTCTCCGGCAGCGGGCTGATTTTGATGGTCAACCCCAGGCTTTCTCTTTCCTTCCTCTTCAGGGTCATCCATGAGATAGGGGACGGCTTCCTGGGCGCATTGGTTGTCTTGTTCATTTCGAGGCTTTTCGAAAGGGAAAGCATCGGCGGAAGCTCGGCCATCCTTTTAGCTGTCATGACGTTCGGCCACATGGTCGGCGCCCTCTTTTTCTCCTCTCTGGGGTTTCATTTTGGCCTGATCTACCCGTTTCTTGTCGCGGGGTTGCTGCTTCTGGCCAACTCGGCCTTTGGCCATTACTGTTTTCGGACAATCGACTACTGAGCCTTGAAAAATTTGGGGACAAAAAATTTCGGGAACATGTACAAGAATTTCTGAATTCGGTACGTGTCCCCCAAATTTTTTAGCTATAATATAAAGGTCAAAATGAACCTCCAGATATATTCCTGCTTATTATGATTAGCCTAACAGGCAAGGGCTTTGATATCATCCTGATCAGTGGAGAGCCTTATGTGGACCATCCTCTTTCGGCCGTCGGTGTGATTGCCAGGGTGCTGGATGCCAAAGGGTATAAGATCGGAGTGGTGGGCCGTCCGGACTGGAAAGGGGATAAGGATTTCCTCAAGCTCGGAAGGCCCCGCCTCTACTTCGGGATCACCTCCGGGTCTATGGACAGCCTCCTCGTCAATTACACGCCGCTCAAAAGGCCGAGGGCCGAAGACCCGCAGGAACCTCATCGTTCCGGAATTCCAGATAGGGCAGTTCTCGTCTATGCTAACAAGCTCAAGCATCTTTTTCCCGGCACGGTGATCGTCATCGGCGGGATCGAGGCTTCCCTGCGGCGTTTTGCTCACTATGATTACTGGGAAAATAAGGTCCGGCGCAGCCTCCTCATCGACTCCCGCGCCGATATTCTCGTTTATGGCCCGGGCGAGCTTCAAGCGATCGAAATTGCCCGCCGCCTCGAGCAGGGAGAAGACCTTTCGGGAATACCGGGCACATGTGTCGTCAGGCGCGAGATTCCGGATGGGTTTGACACCCTACCCTCGTTTGAGGAAGTTGGCCAGGACGCGGAGAAATTCTGTGAGGCGCAGCGCCTTTTCTCGAACCGTCGGCATTTAGCGCAGGCGCACGCCGAACGCTTCGTCCTCCAGTTTCCACTGCCGAAGTACGCGAGCGAGGATCTGGATTGGATTTACGGCCTGCCGTATTCCCGCGAGATTCCGGCCGGCTTTCCCGAATTTGACATGGCCCGCTTTTCCGTTGTCACCCACCGCGGCTGCGTCGGCAATTGTTCCTTCTGCTCTTTGGCGCTCCACCAAGGAGACAGAATCGTCTCCCGCAGCGAAAAGTCTATCCTGGCGGAGATCCGGTGCTTGACGGAGCATCCCGAGTTCAAGGGCTACGTGGACGACCTGGGAGGCCCGACGGCCAACATGTATGGGATGGATTGCGAAAGATCCTGCAAGGAAAAAGAATGCTTCGAGTGCCCGAAACTTGACCGCAGCCATAAGCGGCTCATCCGGCTGATGAAGAAGGCGCGGGCCATTCCCGGAGTCAAGAAGGTTTTTGTCCGCAGCGGCATCCGCTATGACCTGGCCATGGAAAGCCCGGAATATCTTCAAGAGCTGTGCGGCCATCACATCTCCGGCCTCCTCAAAATTGCGCCGGAGCATGTCTCGCCCCAGGTGCTTCGCTTAATGAACAAAGGCCGGCAGCCGCTCGAGGAGTTCCGGCGCTTGTTTCGAAGCCTGAGCCGCGGCCGGCGCCAGCATATGAAGTGCTACTTCATGGTCGCTCATCCGGGAACCGGAGCGAAAGAAGCCCGCCAGCTGGCGCAGTACTTAGAGAAGCTGAAAAAAGAAGGGGAAAGGCCCGTGGAGGGAGTACAGATTTTTACTCCTACGCCGATGACACGCTCCACCTGTATGTATTATACAGGCAAAGATCCGCTGACAGGGGAATCGGTTTATGTGCCCCGCACTTTCGCCGAAAAAAAAGAGCAGAAACGCATCATCCCTCAATGATGGAGGAGTTTGGAAGCAAATCCTTTTCAGCCCTCCAAACATCACCGGAGATTCTAATGGAGGAGTTCAGGGCTTTGACGGGACGCTGAGAGCCAGATAAAATAAATCAGTTTGCCAATCTGGTGGCCAGGCGGCCCGTGTGATCGTTGAGTTTGTAGATCGTGAGGTCCGCAAATGAAGAAACCCAAAAACGATGTCAAATTTCTGAATGACTAATGTATAATACAAATCTCAAGGAGGGATAGACATGGAAATAAAGGTTGTTAAAATCGATAAGCCGGAAGAGATGAATTTCGTCCTCGGCCAGTCCCATTTCATCAAGACGGTCGAGGATATCCACGAGGCGATCGTCAATACAGCCCCGCAGATGAAGTTCGGGCTGGCCTTCTGCGAATCGTCGGGTCCCGCTCTTGTCCGCTATTCGGGGAATGATGAGCGGCTTATCGAAATCGCCAAGAAGAATGCCCTGAATCTTTCCGCAGGACATTGTTTTATCGTCTTCATAGAGAACGGCTTTCCGGTCAATATTCTCAATGCTATCAAGAATGTCCCCGAGGTCTGCCGGATCTTCTGCGCTACAGCCAATCCTGTCGAAGTAATCATTGCCGAGACAGAAAGCGGTAGAGGAATCTTAGGCGTTATCGACGGCGTTAAGACAAAAGGGATTGAAGGCGAAGCCGATATCAAGTGGAGGAAAGAATTTTTGAGAAAGATCGGGTATAAATTTTAGGGAATCGGCTTTTTGCTTCGGCCTGGATTTTTTCCCTAGTTGGCGATTTGTCGTCTCTAAGCGAGAATCTGAAGCCATAATATGATATAGATACCGAGGTTCCTTTATGGTATATTTTAAAGCAGTTAAGATGAAGGGATCAGAATCAACGGGGGTATTTATCTTACGATGATATTTTCTAAAGAAAAAGCAAAAGAAAACTTATCTAAATTAATCGCTAAATTCGAACAAGAACTCGTTGCTGGCCATATTAAAGAATATAACGAAGAAGCAGTCAAGATAGCATTCATTCAGCCGCTTCTGAAAGATGTCCTGGGCTGGGACGTCAATAATCATGATGAAGTAAGTCCGGAAGAAAAAACATCCCGAGGCCGCGTCGATTACGGGCTTAAAGTTGACGGCAAAATCAGGATTTTTATCGAAGCCAAACCGCCAAAAGTTGACCTCAGAAAACATGTTGAACAAGCGGTAGGATACGGCTACAACCGCAAAGGCGTGCCTTTTGTACTCCTGACAGATTTTGAAGGACTAAAGCTCTTTGATGTAACAGTGAAACCTGATGTCAGGAATCCTCTCAAAGGCTTAAAAATTGACTTAGGATGGGATCAATATCTGGAGGAGTTTGAAAAGTTATGGCTGCTCTCGAGAGAATCAGTTGCCAAAGGAGAACTCGATAAATTACTTCTCATAAAGCCAAAAGAAGGGCTTCCAGTCGATAAAGCCATCCTTGATGACCTTAAGAAATGGCGAGAATTATTAGCCAAAGATATCTTCAAAAACAATCCTGAGCTGTTCCACTCTGAAGACAGGGAGAAGGGCGCCGGCTATCTTAAAGAAATTGCCCAACGCATTTTAGACCGGATAATCTTCATGCGCTCCTGCGAAGATCGCGGGCTTATTCACAGGCGTCCATTGAAAGAGCTATTTGAGGAAAGAACCGAGACCGTCGGTACCAATACCATGATTTTCCTAAAGGAGGAATTCAAGCATTATAACATCAACTTTGACAGCGACCTGTTCAGACCGCAGGAATGGGAAAATAACTTAGCCATTGATTTCAAGGTAATTCGGGAGATCGTCCTGGATACATACAATCCTTATCAGTTCGATGTCATTCCACTTGAAGTTCTTGGCAATATTTATGAACAGTATCTGGGCTACACCATCAGGTTGACCGACCATCAGGTAAAATATGAATTAAAGCCAGAGGTTCGAAAGGCTGGCGGGGTCTATTACACACCTGAATACATTGTGGATTATATTGTCAAGAATACGGTTGGCAAATTGCTGCAAGAATTATCCCCTAGGAAAATTAAAAAGTTAAGGATTTTAGACCCGGCCTGCGGCTCGGGAAGTTTCCTGATTCGTGCTTATGAAAAAATGTTGAATTATTACAAAGACCAGAAGAAAAAAAAGATAAAAGCAGAAGATAAACAAAGAAAGTTAGAACTTGGAGATGGAGAAACTGGGTCTCGCCTGACAATCCAAGAAAAGAGCCAAATCCTGCAGGAACATATTTTTGGTGTGGATATCGATGAACAGGCAGTTGAGGTCACAAAGCTCTCCTTAATGCTCAAGATGCTCGCTGGAGAATACGGAATCATCCCAGGAAGAGCCATTCTCCCCATGTTAGACGAGAATATTAAATGCGGAAATTCATTGATTTCGGGTGATACTCTGGAGCTCAAAAAATATTTCGGGGATGACTGGTATAAAGCGAAGGCCTTCAATTGGGAAGACGAGTTCAAGAAGGTCATGGTAGATGAATGGGGATTTGATGTGGTGATTGGAAATCCGCCTTATCGAAGCTTGTTACTTGGGAAAAAGCATAAATCCGAGGATAAAAAATTGGTGAATTACTATGAGAGAACCTTGCCTAATGCTTCACAATACAAGATGAACTTGTTTGGGCTTTTTATGGAGAAGTGTTCCCAGCTTCTTTCACACAGAGGACTTTTCTCATTCATTATTCCTAACCTATTCTTTACAAGTTATTACTTTAAAGATCTAAGGCGATTTCTTCTTGAAAATGGCAGATTTGTTCAAATCATTGACCTAAGATATAAAGTATTTGACCAAGTAGAAATAGGTGGAAGTGGAATTTTTGTTTTTACACCAGATAGGTCAATAAAACAGTCTATAATTAGCACAGCAAATTCAATTGAAGAGTTTGAAAAGTCAAGAAAGTTCATTGTGGGTAGCAATGCTTTTCTAAAAAATCATAATTTCTCTCTTTTAATTGATCCTGATACAACAAAAGTAATTGATAGAATAAATCATTTTTCTTGCGTTGAATTAGGTAGCATCTGCACTATATATCAAGGGATTATTACAGGTGATAATAAAAAATTTCTATCAAAAAACGCTTCCGGAAAAAAATGGGAAAAGATTATAAGAGGACGTGATATTGGCCGATATTATTTGGAGTTTGGCGGAATTTACATTTATTATGAGCCTAAAGAGCTTTGGAGTAATACCAACTATAATATGTTCAGAGTCCCAGAGAAACTAATTAGCCGTCAAACTAGTGATCACTTGGTGGCAACTTTGGATAGAAGCGGATATCTCACTCTTGATAGTACTCATGTTATTCATTTGAGCAATCCTTTATTCTCTCTTAGATATTTGCTCGGAATATTTAATTCTCGCTTAATCAATTTTCTCTATACAGAGCGTGTAAGAGAAAGCGGTAGAGTATTCGCCCAAGTTAAAACCGTAAACCTCAAACCTCTTCCCATACGCACGATCGACTTTTCCAATCCCGTAGAAAAGCAACTCCATGATAATATTGTCTGTCTAGTCGACAGCATGCTTGATTTAAACAAAAAAATCCAATCCGCCAAGGGTTCTGAAAAAGACCAAATCCAGCGGCAGATTGAAAAAACAGACAGAGAAATTGACGACCTGGTTTATAAACTATATGGAATTACTGAGGGAGAAAGGCATATAATTGAACATGGAGAATAAGAAATGAATAGCAAGATAACAATAAAACCTATTGTCACAAAGTTTAAAAGAGAAATAAAAAAGATAACCGGAGATAATCTAAAAAAAATCATTCTCTTTGGATCTCACGCCAGAAATGAGGAAGTAAAGTACTCCGATATAGATATAATTCTCCTTTTTCAAGATGAACCTTCTGAAGAGATTAAATCCAAAATAAAAGAGATATCCAATTCATTGTCTCTACAATACGATGTAGTCATTGCCGAGATTTTCCTCACCCAATCTGAATTTCAAACTTATCAAACTCCTTTTCTATTAAACATTAAAAAGGAAGGGATCGCCATATGAGTGAAGAGCTTAAAAAGCTCATTATCAAAGCAAAAAGAAGCCTGCGTGCTGCAAGAAGATTATATAAAAATGCAGATTATGATTTTTCTGTATCAAGCGCTTATTATGCGAAGTTTTATTGCGCTGAAGCTATGTTACTGACTCAGGGCCTGAGCTATTCAAAACACTCGGGGGTGATTGCAGCTTTCGGCAGACATTTTGTAAAAACTGGGCTTCTCCCATCAAGTTTCCATTCATCTTTTCTTACCGCTTTTAAAGATCGGCAAATCGGCGATTATGAAGTTATAAAGAAAATAAGCAAACAGGAAGCAGAAACAAATATAAAAAATGCGAAAGAATTTATAAATCAAGCAGTTAAATATTTGAAAGAAAAGGGAGTGAGTCTTTAATAGGCAATAATTTTAGGGAATTGGCTTTTTGCTTCAGTTGGGATTTTTTCCCTGATTAAATGTGAGCCTGATCTCGATGATTTCTGGGTTGCTCCCCGTCCTCACCGGAGGGCCCCAAGTCCCGACGCCGCAGGAAATATAATACTGAGATTGCCCTTTACGAAGATACCCCCAATGCTTTTCCCAGATCATTTTATTAATCAAGTTGAGCGGAAAGAGCTGCCCGGCGTGGGTATGACCGGAAAGCTGAAGATCGATTTTCGCTTCTTCGGCCTCCCCGATGCGGTAGGGCTGATGGTCAAGGAGGATGAGAGGGAGCTGGGAGTCGACGGCGCTCAATATCTCCTTTAATGTTTTCCGATTTTCTTTGAAACTCAAGGCTGTGCGGTCTTTGCGGCCGATGAGATAAAAGTCACCATTAATTTTTAAAGCCTCATCCTGGAGAACCCTCACTCCTGCTTTAGCCAGGTATTCAAGATTTTTCTCCAGGCCTCCGTAGTATTCATGATTCCCTGTGACAGAAAAAACGCCAAGAGGAGCGGAGATCTTCTGAAGCGTGGCAATCATTTCCTCCACTCCACCACGCGGAACATACATGTCCACGACATCCCCCGGAAGGACAACGATGTCGGGGTTGAGCGCATTGATTTTATTAACGACTTTTTCGAGCCAGGCATTGCGGTTTGTCGTCCCTAAGTGAAAATCCGAAGCCATGACTATTTTCAGCTCCCGGAGAGTGCCTGCGCCTGCAGGTTTATCGATGACAATGTCCAGGGTGCGGAGCCGGGGATGTGCAGCATTAATTGCGCCTCCGATAGAAATAGCGAACACCAATCCAATGACAACGGAAAATGTGATCAGTCCCGCCTTCTGAGGGTGAGAAGTGATGGCTTTCGGAAAAAAAGAAAAAAAGGCATTCCCGAGTCTCAGAAGATCGACCATCAGGAGGATAAGAAACGCATAGAACATCACCACAAGGTAAAAAGAGCCGACCCGGTCAAACAACTCTGTGAACCCGCCGGGCAATATCCGCTCGACAAACCGGCCCAGAGGATAAGCCAAAGCCAAAAACAGAGAAAGAGAAAAAATGAAAGAGCGGGCAGTCCTCAAACTGGCTGTAGCCTGCCACTCCCTTTTTAAAATGTAGAAATTTATCAGACCGTAAATGGATAAGGCCACTGCCAGAAAAAAAATCATTCCCCAGCTCCTCATTGAAAAATCCTCACGAGCAGCGGTTCCAGCCGCAGTTGGGGCAGACGGGACATTTCTCGTCCGGAAGCGTAGCGCCGCAGATTTTGCAGATCGTCTGGAAAATATCTTTGGAGTTGCCCTGAACCGAGCCGATGTGCCTTTCGAGGATCTTAGCAATGGCATCAGGGATGGATTGGACGAGCCCGCCCTCGGTGAAAATCGGCTCCGACCCGCCGATTCCCTTGAGCTGGCTGATGACTTCCTTGGCGTCGACGCCGCTGCGCAGCGCCAGCGAAATCAACCTTCCCAGGGCTTCGGCGTCAGCCATTGTCGTGTAGCCGCTTTTCCCGATGCTGGTGAAGACTTCAAAAGGTTTTTGACTGTAATAGGAAATCGTCACATAGAGATTGCCGAACCCGGTTTTGATTTTATCCGTCACCGAGGGAAGCGAGCTCGGTCTTTCTTTGGGATGGAGCTTGGCTTCGGGGGAGGATTTGTAGAGCACCTGCTCGGCCCGGCTCCCGTCACGGTATATAGTGATGCCTTTGGTATCGAAGTCATAGGCTAAGAGATAAGCCTTTTCCACATCCTTGACCGTGGCTTTGTTGGGGAAGTTGATGGTCTTGGAGACCGAATTGTCTACGTGTTTCTGGAAGGCAGCCTGCATGCGGACGTGCCATTCGGGCGAAATCTCGTGGGCCGTGCGAAAGTAATCAGGCGTGGGGTCTTTAGAGTGTGCGCTCTTCCACTGTTCATAGAGAGGATGGATGTCCTTGATCTCGCCGTCGATAATCTTGGACGTAAACTCGAAGGCGAAGATAGGCTCGATGCTTGACGAACAGCCGGCGATGCGGGAGATTGTTCCAGTGGGCGCGATGGTTAGGGTAGTGGCATTCCGCATCTTCTTTCCCTTGTAGACGGACTTTCCGATGTTGAGGAAGCTTCCCCGCTCCTCAGCCAGCCTCATCGATTCCGCCGTCGCTTGCTTGCGCATGAAAGACATGATTTTTTCTGCCAGCTTTGTTGCCGGTGCCGAGTCGTATTTTATCTTCATCTTGATCAACAGGTCTGCCCAGCCCATCACTCCGAGCCCGATACGACGATTCGCCTTGGTCATCTTCTCGATCTGGGGCAGGGGGTATTTATTGATGTCGATGACATTATCCAGGAATCTCACCGCCAGGCCGGTGACCTCGCTGAACTTTTCCCAGTCGAAGGAGTCCTTCTTCTGGGGGTTGTAAAAATGAGAGAGGTTGATCGAGCCCAGGTTGCAGGATTCGTACTCATGGAGAGGCTGCTCACCGCAAGGATTGGTGGCCCGGATGGGTCCGAGACCTTGGGTCGAGTTGAACTTGTTGACTCTGTCGATAAAAATCAGGCCGGGGTCGCCAACCGCCCAGGCGGACTCGACAATCATTTCGAAAATTTGCCGCGCTTTCTTTTGTCCTACATTCTTTTTGTGATAGGGGTCATAGATGTCGAAGAAGCCGTCGCCTTTTACGGCTTCCATGAAGAGATCGGTGGCCGCCACTGAGATATTGAAATTGTTGACGCTTTTCCCGTCGATTTTCATGCGGATGAATTCTTTGATGTCGGGATGGTCGGCCCGCAGAATGCCCATGTTGGCGCCGCGGCGCGTCCCTCCCTGCTTGACGGCTTCTGTGGCGGCATCGATGACCCGGAGAAAAGATACGGGGCCTGACGCGATTCCCTGCGTCTTGCGGACAAAGCTCCCCTTGGGCCGGAGCAGGCTGAAGTCAAAACCCGTGCCGCCTCCCTCTTTGTGCACCAGAGCCGCGTTTTTGACGGTCTCGAAGATCGAGTTGAGGGAGTCTTCGATCGGCAGGACGAAGCAGGCGCTGAGGCACATATCTCTTCCTGCGCCGGTCAGGGTAGGGCTGTTGGGGAGAAAATCCCGGGCGATCATCGCGTCAAAAAATTTTCGGGCCCAGCGCTCCTCTTCTTTTTTCGTCTTTTCGGCGGAAGCAATGTAACGGGCCACCCGCCAGAAGAGGTCGGCCGGCTCCTTATCTAAGAACTCGCCCTTCTCATTGCGCATGAAGTAGCGGGCCTTGAGGATTTTGAGCGCATTTTCTGAAAAAGCTTTGGCTTCTGGCATGGGGCCTCCTCCTTATTCTTTATTTATTCTATTTTTTCCCGACGGCGCGGAGCTTCGAGTCGATGGTGGCGTCTTTATCCAGCCGGTGGTCCACCCTCAGGTCGATGTGGATCCTCTTAACGCCCATCTTGAGAATAGCCTGGTGGGCCTCCTTGATCACCAGGAAAAGCGTCTCCAGGTCGGGCGCCTCGATGGCAGTGGACATGCCGCCCGTTTCGCTCCGCAGGCCGGATTCTTCGATCACCCGGATGGCCTCTTTGACGTACCGGCTGACCGAGGCCCCTTCGCTCGTGGGAAAGATCGACAATTCAGCGATAATCAAGGTTCTTTCTCCTTCTTCTTCTCCGCTCTTGAACCAGATTTACGTGCCGATTTGACAAGAGCGGCGGCGATCATTAAACGGAGAACTCATTTTAACCCCAAGGGACTAAGAATTTCAACACAGCCAGA
>CAZKEW010000045.1:13699-14200 GCA_964551885.1 uncultured Eubacteriales bacterium | reverse complement strand
CTAAATCTCGCATGGTCGCTTCATCCCTTTCCAGCCCTCCCAATATTCTAATCACAGAAAAACAGATGCTTCCGCCGGTTCTAAGTTTTCACCTAAACCGTTCTCGTTGAAAAAAAGGAGCGGCGGTGTTAGAATTTATTTTGACAGACCACAACATGATATTAGCTTTGGGGAATGGTTTTTATAAATCTAATTATGAATCTAAAATTAGAAAGGAGGTCTAAAAAATGAGTTTGAAGAAAATTGTCGTTTTTAAGTTCCTCTTCTTTTTTGCCCTCGCGCTCTTCTTCAGCCATTCTCTCCCGGCTCAGACTTTTGAGGCGATGAAAAAACTGGTCAAAGTGCATACGCTGGCCAATGGCATGAAATTCATCGTCCTCGAGCGTCACGAGGCTCCCGTGGTATCCTTCCATGTTTATGCTGATGTGGGAAGCGCCAACGAAGTCTCCGGCATCAGCGGGATCTCGCACATCCTGGAGCATATGGCCTTCAAGGGGACAA
>CAZKEW010000045.1:0-13689 GCA_964551885.1 uncultured Eubacteriales bacterium | reverse complement strand
GCACGAAAGATTACGAAGCTGAGTCCAAGATTCTGGATGAAGTCGACGCCCTCTATGACGAGATCAAGAGAGAAGAGGCCAAGGTTCAGCCTGATGCTGCCAAGGTCAAGGAGATGGAGGAAAAATTCAACACTTTAGAGAAGCAGGCCAAAGAGCATGTCATCAACAATGAGTATATCGACATGATGATGAGGGAGGGCGACCGGGGCGTCAATGCTTACACGAGCAATGATGCTACCCAGTACATCAACAGCCTTCCTTCCAATAGGCTGGAATTCTGGATGGCCATGACCTCAGACCGCTTCCTCAACCCGGTCTTCCGTGAATTCTTCAAAGAAAGGGATGTGGTCATGGAAGAAAGAAGGCTCGGCCTGGAAACCCAGCCGATGGGAAAGCTTATGGAAGATTTCCTGGCTACGGCTTTTAAAGCCCACCCTTACCAGCACAGTGTCATCGGCCACATGTCTGACCTGCAATCCATCACCCGCAAAGACGTCTATGATTTCTTCCAGAAATATTACAGTCCCAGCAACCTGACGGTAGGCATTGTCGGCGACGTCAAGCCGGAGGAGGTTTTTCGCCTGGCTGAACTCTATTTTAGTCGTATTCCCAGCGGTCCCAAGCCTGAGCCAGTCCGCACAGTTGAACCCGAGCAGTGGGGAGAGAGGCACGTTACCGTCGAGGCGAAATCGCAACCCATGCTGCTTATCGGCTACCACCACCCTGATGTGCGGAATAAAGACACCATCGCTCTTGAGGCGCTTGCCGACATCATCGGGCGGGGACGCTCTTCAAGGCTGTATCAGTCCCTGGTCAAGGACAAGAAGGTTGCTGTGAATGTGATGAGCTTTAGCGGCTTTCCCGGAGACAAGTTCCCCAACCTCATTGCTTTCTATGCCGTTCCTTCGGCAGGACAGACCTCGGCTGAATGCCTCGACCTGATAGAAGCGGAGATGGAGAAGGTCAAAAAGGAGTCGGTCACGCCGGAAGAGCTGACCAAGTTCAAGAGAGGAACCATCAAGAGTTTCATCGGCCAGATGAAGGCGAATGACAACATGGCCGCCTTGCTCACCTACGCCGATGTCGTCCAGGGGGAATGGAAGCTTATTTTTGACCGCATCGAAGAGGTAAAAGCTATGACGGCCGAGGATGTCAAACGCGTGGCCAACACATATCTCTTCAAGAAGAACCGGACCGTGGGCGAGATTGTTCCGGAAAAGGCGTCCTAAGTGCGACCTGAAGCAAAGAAAACTTTGAATGGAGAACAAACGATGAGAACGCTAACGAGAAAAACGCTAATTCTTAGCCTGGCTTTTTTCTTTTTGTTCGCGGCCGTTTCTTTTGCCCAGAAGAGCCCCAAGGACAAGTTTGTCTTTGGACCTCTCAAGCCCATTAAACTTCCCCAGGTCGAGAAAGTGGAACTTGCCAACGGCCTCAAGCTTTTCCTCGTCGAAGACCATGATTATCCTACCATCGATATGAGAGCCATGGTTCGAACCGGGTCTGTCTATGAGCCTCCTAACAAGATCGGATTGGCCGCCATCTGCGGGCAGGTGCTCCGCACCGGCGGCACTCAGACGAAGACAGGCGATGAAATCGATAAAGAGCTGGAGACTCTTGCTGCCGCAGTGGAGACAGGCATCGGCCAGACGTCGGGATATATCATGATCTCCGTGCTCAAAGAAGACGTTGACCGCGCTTTGGCCATTCTGGCTGATATTCTGATGAACCCCGCTTTCCGAGAAGAGAAGATCGAATTGGCTAAAATACAGCAGCGAACGGCCATTTCCCGACGGAACGATAATGTCCGCCAGATCGCCTTCCGCGAGTTTTCCAAGTTGATTTATGAGAAAGACAGCCCTTATGCCCGCAATACCGAGTACGCCACGATTGGTGCCATCACCAGACAGGACCTCATAGATTTCTATAAGGCCTATTTCTTCCCCAACAATACGATGATGGCCGTTTGGGGAGATTTCGATGCCAAGGCTATGGCCAACAAAATCAAACAGACGCTGGGGCAGTGGAAACCCGGCAAAGTTGTCATCCCGCCCTTGCCCAAAGTCGATTATGTGTATAAGTACACCGTGAATTTTATTTCCAAGCCGGATGTGAACCAGTCCAATATCCTTCTTGGGCATATCGGCGGCCTGATGAACAATCCCGATTACCCGGCCCTGAGCGTTATGAACAGCATTCTATCTTTTGACCGCATGTTTAAGAAAATCCGGACGGACGAAGGTTTGGCCTACAGCGTCTGGGGAGACTACGGCGCCGGCTATAGGAACCCGGGTATTTTCAGCAGCGGGGCGCAAACCAAATCAGAATCCACGGTCTATGCCATCGACCTCATGCTCAAAGAGATGAAGCGGATCACCGAGCAGGAAGTGAACGACGAGGAGCTGACCAAAGCGAAGGATATGTATCTGAACTCCTATGTCTTTAACTTCGACAGCCGCGCCGAGATTGTCAACCGCCTGATGACCTATGCTTACTTTGGTTACCCTCTCGATTTCACGGATAAGGTCAAGGCCGGAGTGGAAAAGGTCACTAAGGCCGATGTCCTGCGGGTGGCCAAAGAGTATCTCAAGCCGGATAAGGTTCAAATCCTGGTGGTGGGAAAAGAGGCAGATTTTGATAAGCCGCTCAAGACGCTTGGCGAAGTGAATGTCATCGACATCACCATTCCTCCGCCTCCTCCACCCCCACAAAAAAAGTAAAAGTCATGGGGACGGCTCTGTTCGAGAACCGTCCCCTATTTTTTTACCAGGCTATTCCGTAATCCTCGCCGTAGTTTGACGAACCTCCCCATAGAGTGCCATGCTTCCAGTCAAAAAAGATGGCGTTGATCGGGCCTGAGGTGTATTTCTTGATGCTCAACTTATAACCCATCGCCGCCAGCTTATCCCTCACCTCTTGAGGAGCTTTCTCATTCAGGTCGAGCTTGCCGGGAGAGATTTCGTGACCGCCGAAAGAGCTTCGCATCTGGTAGCTCGTGATGTTCGGCGCTTCGCAAGCCTGCTGGACATTCATCCCGAACTCGACGACGTCCAGGAAGAATTGGAGCATGTTCTGATCCTGAGAGTCGCCGCCCTGGACAGCGAAAGAGAGAAAAGGCTTTCCCTCCTTCAAGGCCAGGCTCGGTGTGAGCGTTGCCCGTGGTCTCTTGCCCGGCTCGACCACATTGAATGGATTTTCCGCCTCGTCCAGGACAAAGCTCTGCATGCGCTGGCTCATCCCGATGCCCGTGTTCCCGGCAATGCAGGCCGGGATCCAGCCGCCGCTTGGAGTGACGGAGACCACCCAGCCTCTTTCGTCCGCAGCCTGGATAGAGGTCGTCCCGGAAAAGAAGCCGGATGAATCTTCAGGGATGATGGTCGCCGTGTTCATCCATTTTTCTAAATAATGGAGATAGGGGTTTTTCTTGCCTTCAAAAGGATAAGGGTCGCCGGGCTTGGCGCTGGGGTCGTTGGCCTTCCAGTTGATCTGCTTGAGCCTCTCCTTGGCATACTTTTTAGAGAGCAGACCTTTAATCGGCTCCTCCGGCGGAAAATAGGGATCGCCATAATAGAAGTCGCGGTCGGCAAAGGCCAAGTTCATGACCTGGTAGAGGGCATGGATGTATTCTGCGCTGTTATAGCCCAGAGCCTTGAGGTCAAGATTCTCGAGCATATTGAGGATTTGGAGCATCACCGGGCCCTGGACCCAGCAGGTGAGCTTATAAACTTCGATACCCTTGTAAAGAGTCATCACCGGCTCTTCGAGATAGACCTTCCACTTCGCCAGGTCTTCCAAGGTGATCAGTCCGCCCTGTTCCTGGCACCCGCGAACAAATTCCTCGGCTATATCGCCTTTGTAAAAGCGGTCATAGGCGGCGTAGATGGCTTGTTTTCGGGTTTTGCCCGCAGCCAAGGCCTGCTCTTCGGCTTCGACCAATTTCTTCAGGGTGAAGAGCAAGTCAGGCTGGCGGAAGACCTCTCCGGGTTCAGGCGCTTCCCATTTTTGCCCGAGATGAGGGAGAAGGGCTTTTCGAGAATAGGGCCACTGTTTGATCCTTTCCTTCTCTTTTTCGATGCTCTGGGCTAATTGCTCCTCGACGGGATATCCCTCGGCCATCTGGATCGCAGGCGCGAGAACGTCTTTGAGGCTCAATGTCCCGTATTCAGCCAGCATGACCATCAGCCCGCCCGGCGTTCCCGGAGTGACAGCGGCCAGGGGGCCGTATTCAGGCGGATATTTCATCCCCTTCTCGCGGAAAAATTCGGCCGTGGCGCCGGTCGGAGCGACCCCCAGGGCATTGACACCAACGACTTTTTTGGCGATGGGATTATAAATGAGAGCTTGGGTCTCCCCTCCCCAACTCAGGACATCATACATGGTCGAGACCGCGCCCAGCATGGCGCAGGCCGCATCCACGGCATTTCCTCCTTTCTGGAAAATCATTGCGCCTGCTGTGGCACCCAGAGGCTTGCCTGTGATGGCCACCCAATGCTTGCCGTGAAGGACGGGTTTTTCCGTGCGGTCTGCAGAAAGCCCGTTGCTGGACATGGCCAGGAGGAAAATAACGAGGAAAAACAAAACGGGAGTCGCTTTAAAAAAGAAAACAAGAACGTCTTTGCTTGAAATCATCGTCCCTCCTCTATTTGACTTTAAGATGCTGCTCAAGACGGCCAAAGAGGGTTTTGGAATCCTCGAAATTTTCTTGGCCGAGGATGATCATGAGGTATCTTCCGGTCCGCGAGCCATAAATAAGCTTGCCTTTTTGATCCGCCAATTTGAAAATTTCGCCGCTCTCAGCAAAATCCCTGTATTTTTGACTCTGCTGGAAATTCTTCTTGGCCTCAGCATATTTTTGTCTGGATACGTGCTCGTCCGGGTATTCAAGAAGGAAAAGAGAATAGCCGGGTTCATAATCTCCCTTGACCCCTTTTTCAAAAGCAAAAATATCGGCTGTGAAAAATGGATAGCTGTTGTAGAGGCCTAAAGGACCTTTAAAAAATTTGACGCTCTGTTTCAAGAGGCCTTCTTGGGGAAACAGGCCTACAAGGCTTGGCCTCGGCGCTCCGCCTTTAATTTTCGCCTCCACAGCTCTGGCGAGAGAAATCAGCCCTTCCTTTGTCTCGTTTTCCTCGTCGAGCCCGGTGACAGTTATTAAGAGACTCCCTTTCCTCAGATTCAGGTAATAATCCGCAATCTGGGATTCGTCACCGAGTTTTAGCTCTTTTCCTTGCGGGCTTGTTTTAAAAGAATAGATGCCATAAGCGCTCCCGGGAGAAGCCATCTCAAAGATCTCGAGCGAGATTCGATGGCCCTTTTTGTCCTTGTAGTCTTGGACAAGCGCTTGCCGGAATTCATACTCAAAGTAAATCTCCGCCCCGCCGTCGATATAAATGAAGAGGTCTTCTCCGCGAAAAATTTGAGGAGTTCCCTCCGCCTTCCAATCTCCCAACTCGGCTTGGCTGGGCAATAGCTCTTGAAGAGGGATATCAGCTGGAGGAATTCCACTTAAGGCTGGGAGAAAAGAGAAGGCAACGAGGCAGACAGAGGCGATCTTAGACAAAATTCTTTCCAAAACTATATGCTGACCTCCTCGATCTTCACTTTCATAAGGTTGATCTCTCCCAATTTGTGCTCCTGGCCGCGTTTGATCATGACGATGTCTTCACCCTTTAACCCCCACAGCGCCGCACAATAGGCGTCGATGGCGACCCGGTCGACGCCGGCCACGACTTTCCTCGGCTTGAGGAGCTCGCCGGGTCCAAACGGGCCGTTGGTGATGATGAATTCGGTGGCATCGACGATGTTGAGAGTCGGCCTGACAATAGTATTGAGGTCGGCAATGCATTGGTCGAGGTATTCGATAGCTCCGAGGTCCGTTTTCCAGTTCTCCTTATGAAAGCTGCGGTTCGACACTGGCGAGTTCAACCCCATGAGATTCTTCATCGTGCCGGTGAATTTGTTGCCTGCGTGATCCTTGGTGACGGGCATATTGATGAAAACATCATGGTTATAAAATTCACTGAGAATGCGGGCTTCCTGGAGGGCCTTGCCTGCTGGGACAGCCGCGGCCTTGAAATTCGCTTCATCCCGCTCGAACAACTTCAATTGGGCCCCTTCTTCGGCGGCGATTTGGGCCAGCCCAGCAGACTCCCAATTTTTCAGAGCTTGCCAGCTCAAGAGATTGACCTCCTTTGCCTCAGCTTTCTTACACAACCGGATGACTGCCCGGACGACTTCGGGCTTAGTGAAAGACCCCGGATGGCTGCTCTGGACATTGGGGAGGAGGGCAACTCGCGAATTTTTGGGGACGAACTTCTCGATGCCGCCCAGCATCTCGACGGCTTTGAGAGTGTTTTGGCCATAATCATTTCCTGAAACAACGGCGATGTCCGAGGCTTGCTTGGCCAAGGCTGAGACAGAAGACTTTGAGAGAAGGGTAAGCGCAGAGCCTCCTGCGGCAACAGAAGCTCCTATTTTAAGGCTTTTCTTGACAAATTCCCTCCGGCCGATCTTTTTCTCCATAGAAGAACTCCTTTCTTCGAAAAATTTGTTGGTGGCGCGTTTATTTTTTTATCGGGGACGCTTATCTTTTTCTGTACGTGTGCTCCAAAAGAATCATCTTGTCTTCGGGGGTAATCTCGGTAAACTCCACCCCCATCTCGAACAGCTCTTCCTCATAGATACTGCGGGCCCAACAAACTCTTCCGGTCGCCTGGATCAATTTGCGGCGCTTGGAGAGGACAATTTCTATCCTGACGCGGGTGTCGATGGGCAAAGCCGCATTGGTCATGAGCCTGACGCCGCCGGGCGAGATATCTTTGGTCAGCGCATTAAAGATCTTTTTTTCGGAGGGAAGCTGGCCCTCAGAAAAAAGCTCGATGACAACCTTGTCTTCCTCATTGACCCGGCTGTCTTTTCTCCTTTCGCCGGCCGGCCAGGCAACTTCCTTCTTCTTGCGCATAGATACGTCCTCTCTTTAAATTAGTCGTTCCAGATCGCTCTTTACGGAGACTCTCACATCCTCCTTTATTGCTAAAATCTTCGCTAAAAATATACCAAGAGGCCGGCCGAATATCAACAAGATTTTTTTGCCGGCGCTATCTCATTTTCCTCGATTGATTTATGTTTCATAAAACAGGTCCCTTAATGCCGCGTCCCGAGAATTTAGCTGAAGAAAGTTTATTAATTCTATTGAATCTATAAGTTTGCCATGTTATAATTCGTCCGGCTTCCTGGTGGGCTGGCTGGGCAGGGACTTGCCATCCCAAACCCCTCCTTTTGCTAATTCCCCGAAACAGCCAGCATTTTATTTGACCAAGAAAATTTGATCTTGGAGGAAAGGGAGGCAAAAAAATGCAACGCCCTTGACATATTCCGAGTATTATTATATGAATAGTAGGAAATAGGATGAAAAAATGTCTGGACCTAACGCATATAAGGGAGAAAAGCGTCCCTGGCTCCTGCCCTCAGACAAGGAGGACGATGAAACCATCTCTGGGGAGAGCGCAGGGATACTTGGGGCAAATTGGCCTGGCCTGAGCGAAATTGAAGGCTCGGCCGGGGAGAACATCGCGGGGTTTGAAGATTCTTGGCAGAATATTGATGAATCTTCGCCAACCCGCAAGGAAACTTTGGATCCATCAAACGGCCAAGAGCATAACACCGATTTAGTGAGGATTTATCTCGAAGACATGGGGAGCGTCATGCTCTTGACCAAAGAAGGCGAAGTCAACCTTGCCAGGCGGATGGAAAAGGGAAAAAAGGCCCTCTTCAAAGGTTTGATCAGGACCCCTTTTTTTCTCGAAGAGCTCGAGAATATTGAAAACAGCATCGAGCCTGACCAGACTTCCTTGAGGGAGATTTTTGATGTCACGGAAGATGAGATAGAAGGCGGAAAGATCGGGCCAAAACTCAAGGCTCTCACGGATAAAATCAAAGAAATCAAGAAAACAGCTCTCCGCCTACGAAAAATTCCAGACCGAAAGAAGAACAAATTTGCCCGAGGCCGCATCGTCCTGGCGTTAGACCGTCTTCTTGAAGACCTCGGCCTTCGGCCGCAGTCCATGGATGATCTAACAGAAAGAATTATGGCAAGGTTGAGGACGGCCAGCCGCGGCCGGGGCAAGAAAAGATTTGCAGACGCGGGGAGAATCTTTAGGGAAATGACCCGCGCAAAGAATCTGAGAGATGAAGCCAAGAAGGAGCTGGTAGCGGCCAACTTGAGACTCGTGGTCTCCATTGCCAAGAAGTATCAGAACCGAGGCCTCGCGTTCCTCGACCTGATCCAGGAAGGAAACATCGGCTTGATGAGGGCTGTCGAGAAGTTCAATTACCGCCTGGGGCACAAATTCTCCACTTACGCCACCTGGTGGATCCGGCAAGCGATTACGCGCGCTATTGCCGACCAGTCTAGGACCATCAGAATCCCGGTCCATATGACTGAGACTCGGCAAAAGCTGACTAAGGCTACCCAGGCTTTCGTCAAGAAGAACGGAAGGGAACCCTCCGTTGAAGAAATCGCCAAGCTGTCAGGGCTTTCCCTAAAAAAGGTCAGGGAAATATTGCGGAACGCTCAGGAAACAATGTCTATCGAGACGCCCATCGGCGAGAATGGTGAAAGCGCTCTCAGCGATTTTATCGAGGATAAAAGCGCCCCCTCTCCTCCTGATACGGTTATCCACAACAGTCTCAAGGAGCAGATCGAAGAAGCGCTCAAAAACCTGAGCGACAGAGAGGCTGAAGTCATTAGATTGCGGTTCGGCTTAGACGAGAACGGAGATCACACCCTCGAAGAGGTGGGCGAGCATCTCCGAGTCACCCGGGAAAGGATCAGGCAGATCGAATCTAAAGCGCTGCGAAAACTGCAGGAACCCGACCTTAGCAGCAAGCTCAGGACTTTTGCCTGAGAAGAATTCACCGCTCAGGCCTTTATCATAGCTGGGGAAATAGTTTCTTGAGAATCGCCAAGGATTCCGGGAAAAGCTCGTTGAGGTTGACGTAAGACCATTCGGCATATTGGATGAGCCATCTCTCTCCATTTTTAACCAGATCGATCTTGATCCGGTAATTGTCAGGGGAGATCCTGATCAGCCTTCGTAAAGCTTCAGCTCCCCCTGAAGAAAGCGCCACTTCGGTCTGGAGCGAGGCCCGGCCTGTTTCTAAGGCCTCAATCCGGCTGCTCAGTCGGTGGACAACAATTCCTGTCCGGCCGCTGAAATAGCCCGCGAGCAGGGCTTTTAGACCAGGTTTGTCACGGCCTTCAAAATCCGCAAAATCATCCGTAAAATAGGTCATGACGGCCTCGAGGTCTTTTTTCTCGGCGAGCCGGCTGAGATTGTCGACCATCTCCAAAATGAGATCCTCATCTGTTTTGTTTTGGCAGGAAATCAAGCCGAGGAATGTCAGAAGGAGAAGAAAAAGAAGAACAACTTTCATCAAAACGGGCCTCTAGATCATTTTTTGCCCACGGTCAGCCGGTATGTTTTCTCTAGGACCTCAAACTTCCTCAAGACATCGAGAGAAGCCTCCTCCCATTCTTGATTCTTCAAGACCCTGCTCAAGGCAAACGTATCCAGGTCGCAGACCTCGTCCCATTTGCCGATTCTTCTTAAGGCCGCGATGAGCTCTTCCCTTTCCTCCGTGTTCTTGGCTGGAAACTTGATCAATTCCTGTTCTTTGACGGTGATCTTGTTTTCAGATCCAAATACGGCCGAGACTCCTTCTTTTTGGCAAAAGGCAATTAAAGCCTGTTTGAGCTTTTCCATTTTTTCTTCTGCGCCGCGGCAGAATTCATCATATTCATTTTTTGTCTTCACATACTCATCGACAAGTTTGACTCCCGGGTCGTTGAGATATTCATTCTCAGGTAATTGTTCAATAACAAACTCATGTTTCCACATCGGACAGATGGATCTATAGACACACCAGTCGCAAAGGCCTGAGACGACGGGCGAAAATTCTTGGGCCGCTTCGATCTCTTTGACCCGAGCCAGGATTTCTTCCCTGACCAGCTCGAGCTCGTCGGCCATCTTCCATGACTCCATTTCCTTGTCAAAGGCGAGGAAATGCCAGACGAGCCGGGCTCGCTTAAAGTCTTTGAACCGGCGCTTGACCCAGAGAGAATAAATGGCCAGCTGCTTGTCAGCATCCAGGTCTTCCTGCTTCGGCAGCGCAGAGCCCGTCTTGTAATCGTGCACCTCATAAAGGCCGTCGCCCATATCGACAAGCCGGTCAATGCGGATATGGAACTCGTATTCCCGTTTCTCATCCAGAGGCAAACGGTCCTTTGTTTCCAGGCCGAGCACCCGTCCCCGCTCAAACGGCTTGTGCCTGTTGTAATAATCGGTGAGATACCGCTCTCCCATCTTGCGATAATTTTCCGGAGTGTAGTCTTTCTTGACGATGATGATGGAATCTTTCCAATGCTGTGTCCAGATTTTATTAAAATAGGCCAGCCATTCATCGAGGGATAACAATTTCTCGTGTTGCTTATCCCGGTAGAGTTTTTCGAGCGCCTCATGGGCCCTTTGGCCGAGGAAGGTCTCTATAGTGTCTTCGGCTTCGACTTCGACGCAATCAATGTATTGGTATTTGTACTGCAGAGGACACGTGTCATACGTTCCAATCCTTGACACGCTGAACACGGCCATTCTTATTCTCTGTCAGGACTTTTCCAGTCCGTCCCAGCAATACGTGCAGACTTTTTCTTTAGGAAGGCTTATGGCTTCAATGAGATCCTCCAGGCGCTGGTATTTGAGCGTTGTCAGGTTGAGCCGGCGCCGGATTCTCTCCTCCATGGCCTTGTATTTCTCTGTCCCGTTCTGCGAATACTCGCTCACGTCGCGGACGCTTTCACCCTCGAGTTCACGGATGGCTTTTCTTGCTGCCAGGTCCAACTCGGACCTCGAGAACGAAAAATTCAAAAATTTGCACCCGTAAACAAGCGGCGGGCAGGCCGGCCGCATGTGGACTTCTAAAGCGCCGACATCATAAAGCCTCTGGATGGTGTTCTTGAGCTGTGTGCCCCGGACGATCGAGTCCTCACAAAAGAGAAATCTTCTGCCTTCGATAAGCTCCCGGATGGGGATGAGCTTCATCCTGGCAACAAGGTCCCGGACAACTTGATTCTGGGGCATGAAGCTGCGGGTCCAGGTCGGTGAGTATTTGACGAAAGGCCTCTTGAACGGGACGCCGGCTTCAGCTGCATAGCCCAAGCCGTGGCCGATCCCGGAGTCAGGGATGCCGGCCACAAAATCGATATCGATCGGGTTGCGCCGGGCCAGGAAGGCACCGCAGCGGTTGCGCACCCATTCCACATTAATACCCTCATAGCTTGAGGCGGGATAACCGTAGTAGACCCAGAGGAATCCGCAGATCTGCATTTTTTCCTGAGGGGGCTTTCTTTGTTCGTAGCCTTCAGGGGCGATAAAGACGATTTCTCCCGGGCCTAAATATTTCTCGGTTTTAAACCCGAGGTTGGGGAAAGAACAGGTCTCCATGGCCACAGCATGGCTGACTTCTTTTCTGCCGATCACTACGGGCGTCCGGCCCCATTTATCCCTGGCGGCATAGATTCCTTGCTCTGTGAGAAGAAGCAGCGAACAAGAGCCTTGAATCGCGTCTTGCGCTTTCTCAATTCCGGCCTCGAAAGTCTCTTCTTGGCTAATCAGAGTGGCCACAAGCTCAGTCGGGTTGATCTCTCCGCCGCTCATCTCGGAAAAATGGAAACGGCGCGTTTGGAAGGCCTGTCTGGCCAGGAGCTCTGCGTTCTTGATGGCACCGACCGTGACGATGGCGTAATTTCCCAGATGAGAGCGGATGAGAAGCGGCTGATCATCGTAATCGCTGATGACGCCGATCCCGCTCCGGGAATGCATGGCCCCGATATCCTCGTCAAACTTGGACCGGAACTGGTCATTCTCGATGCTGTGGATGACGCGGAAAAATCCGTCAGGCCGGTAAACCGCCAGCCCTCCCCTCTTCGTCCCAAGATGAGAATGGTAGTCCGTTCCGTAGAATAGATCGTTGATACAATCAACCTTGGAGACAACGCCAAAAAAGCCACCCATCCTTCCCTCCGTATTCAGAATCAGGATTTTTTAGTATAGAGCACCCTTCCGCCGACAATAGTATAAACAATTTCAGCGCTCAAGATTTCCTCTTCAGGAACCGCCAGGATATCCTTGGAAAGCACGGTGATGTCGGCCAGTTTTCCCGGCGCGAGAGACCCGAGGAGCCCCTCTTGGAAAGCGGCATAAGCGCCGTTTAATGTATACGAACGCAAAGCCTCTTCCCGGGTCATGCGCTGGCCTGGAAAGAAGGCTGTTCCGTCTTTCATTTTTCTGGTCACTGAAGCATAAAAAGAAGGAATGGGGTCCACGTCCTCAACAGGGGCGTCGGTCCCGTTCGAAATAACAGCTCCTGTCTTGATTAGCTCCCGCCAGACATAGGCTCCCTCCTCCGTCCTCTTCTCGCCTAACCTCTTGATCACCCAAGGACCGTCCGAGGTGCAGTGAATCCCCTGCATCGCTGCGATAACGCCAAGCTTCCCAAAGCGGGGAATGTCGTCCGGATGGAGATGCTGAGCATGTTCTATGCGCCAGCGCAGGTCTTTTTTCTCCGGGTGAGCCTTGAAAGCTTCTTCATAAATATCGAGTGTTTCTCGGTTAGCCCGATCTCCGATAGCATGGGTGCAGAGCTGAAAATCGTTTTCGATGGCCAGGCGGGCCGTCTCTTTCATGGCCCCGAGCGGCGTTGTATTCAGGCCTGTTGATGTCAGCTGGTCAGCATAAGGCTCTAAAAGCCAGGCTCCATGCGCGCCCAAAGCGCCGTCGATCAAGCACTTGATGGCCCGCACTGTCAGATGATTCTCGGCGGCGCCAATGATTTTATATTGCGCCAGACGCGGCCCGAGGAATATGTTACCCGCATTAATCATCACGTAGAGGCGAACCCCAAGTTTCCCTTCTTCGGCCATGGCTTTATATACATCAATGGTCCCGAACGAGGCGCCGGCATCATGGAAGCTGGTTATGCCCTTGGACAGACATTCCTGGGTTGCCAGCTCGATGGCCCGCTTCTCTCGCTCCTGAATCTCGGCCGGCGTTCGCTTCATTTGATAACCGGCCAGGCTACGTCCTATAAAGCCTTGAGCGGTCTCGAGGAACGCGCCGATGGGGTTTCCCTGCGCATCTTTCACGATCTCCCCGCCTGGCGGATTTGGAGTTGTTTTGGTGACGCCGGCGAGCTCCATGGCTTTAGCGTTGGCTAAACAAGAATGGCCGCTGGCATGCGTCAGAAAAACAGGGTTATTCGGCGAGACCTTGCTGAGGTCATGATGAAAAGGCAGTCCGCCCACGTTGGGCTGCGGCGTTTTATCCCATTTTTCCTGGTGCCAGCCTCGGCCCATGATCCAATCTCCCGGGTTCGCCTTTTTGGCTGCTTCTCCGACCATAGCCACAATTTCATCCCAATTTTTGGCATCCGTCAGGTTCAGCTCCATTTTGGCTTTCCCCAAGCCGCTGAAATGGCCGTGGCTTTCGATGAACCCAGGAATGACCAGCTTCCCTTGAAGGTCGATCACTCGAGTCGCTTCTCCTCTGTAAGCCTTGATTTTCTTATAGCTTCCTACAGCGACAATCCGGTCACCCCCGACGGCCAGGGCTTCTGCCTCGGGCACATCCTTATCCA
>CAZKEW010000044.1:0-14375 GCA_964551885.1 uncultured Eubacteriales bacterium | reverse complement strand
GGCGGGGACTATCGCCGTGCCACCCGTGCTCATCACGAAATTTGGGATGCTTACTCTATCCTCGACCTGTTTGACAGGGGGCTCGGAGATATGGTAAAAAGATATCTATTCCAGCACCTGGAAAAACGTTTTCTCCATCCTTAGGATAAGATAAACTCATAAGTTAGAGGGCAGGTGGCGGAATAGGCAGACGCGCTAGGCTTAGGACCTAGTTCCTGATGAAGGAGTGCGGGTTCGACTCCCGCTCTGCCCATTTTAATCTGTTTCTCCTGGAGATTAAGGAAACATTCCATGGACGAAAAATCAGAGAAAATCAAAGCCAAAATTGCAGCTCCCAGTCTCAGCAAAAGAGAGTTAGAGATTGAGGTCGCTGCCGATGAGGCGGCCCAAGAGTTTGAGAAAGTCCTTGAGGATTATGCTTTGCGAGTCCGGCTGGACGGCTTTCGCAGGGGCAAGGCGCCCAGAGATATGGTAAAGCGCCTTTTTTACTCAGACATCAAGAATTCAGTGGTCGAAAGTCTTGCGCCCAGAGCCTTGCGAGAGAGCCTGCGAGCTGAGAATATCAGCCCCATAACTACGCCTATGATCAGCGAGATATCTTTTCAAGAGGGAGCGCCTTTTCGGTTTAAGGCTACGGTGGAGGTCCTCCCCGATTTCGAGCTTCCCTCTTATAAGAAAATAAGGGTCAAAAAAAGGGAGGCGAAGGTCGAAGACGAGGAAGTGGAACGCTCTTTGGAAGAGCTCCGCCAGAAGTCCGCAGATTATCTTCCCGTCGAGGCCAGGGGAGTGGTGGATGGGGATTATGTTGTCCTGGAATGGAAGGGAAAAGATGTCAAGACCAAGAGATTTCTGCCTACTGAGAAAGTCTTGGTCCTTGCCGGACATCCTGACAACGAGAAGGTTCTGAATGAAAACCTGGTAGGGCTCGAGCCTCAAGAAACCCGCCGCTTCGTCATCGATTACCCTTCTCGCCACCCGCAAAAGAAACTGGCGGGCCGGACGTTGGAATATGAGATCAAAGTCCTATCCATAAAAGAGAAAAAAATTCCTGAAATGAGCGATGACTGGGCCAAAGATTTGGGAGAAATTGATAATCTTTCCGACCTAAGGGTCAAAGTGCGGAAAGAACTCGAAAAGGTCAAAAATGATTCGGCCCGCCGAGAGATGGGCGATGAAATAGTCAGGACAGTCTCAGACGGGTTGAAACTGGAACTTCCCGAATCCCTGGTGGAGGAAGAAGCGGTGGTCCTTGTGAGGAGTTGGACTCAGGCGGCCCGCGATACCCTGACGCCCGAGCAATTCGAAGAACTCCGGCGAAAAGCGAAAATCCAGGCTGAACAGAAAATCAAAGACAGCCTTGTCCTCAAGAAAATCGCCGACCAGGAAAAATTGACAGTGACCGACGAAGAAATCGAGGCAGAGATCAAAGGACTGGCCAAGCGCAACAATGTGCCCTTGGCCCAGGCGGTTGAAAGCATCAACCGGGAAGGAAAGAGAGAGGACTTGAAGCACAGTTTGCTGCTCCAGAAAGCCATTGACTTTTTACTGGAAAACGCGGTATTATAATAATATTCCCAATGACCTTGATCCCCTTTGTTGTCGAGCAAGATGGAAGAAGTGAACGAGCTTATGATATATATTCCCGCTTGCTCAAAGATAACATCATCTTCATCGGGTCTGAGATCAATGATGATGTGGCCAATGCGGTTATTGCCCAGTTGCTCTATCTCGAAGCCGAGAATCCTGATAAAGACATCTCCCTTTATATCAATTCCCCCGGGGGAAGCATTACGGCAGGGATAGCGATTTATGATACTATGCAATTCATCAAGGCTGACGTCTCCACCATCTGCGTGGGACAGGCGGCCAGCATGGCGGCTGTGTTGCTTGCCGCTGGGACGGTGGGAAAGCGCTATTCTTTGCCCAATTCGCGCGTTATCCTCCATCAGCCCTTTGGAGGAGTCCAGGGCCAGGCTTCAGACATTGCCATCCAGGCCAAAGAGGTGCTGCGGATTCGAGAGAACATTAACGAAATCTTGGCCAAACACACGCATCAGGCGAGAGAAAAGATCCAGGCTGATATCGAGAGAGATTTTATCATGACGGCCGCCGAAGCGAAGGAATACGGTCTAATAGACCATCTAATTATCTCTAGAGAACAGTCCAAGAAGTAAGCTTTTCTTCGCCAAAGATCTTGACCATGAATTTCTGGTAAAGAAAATGGAAGATAGCACCAAACCAAAGGTGAACAGCCTCATCAAATGCAACTTCTGCAGCCGGACGCAGACGCAAGTGAAGAAGCTCATCGCCGGTCCGAGGGGCGTTTATATTTGCGATGGTTGTGTGGAAATTGCTCATTCTATTATAAATACAGACAAATTAAAAGAAGAAGAGGAAAAGCGGCAGAAGGCCGATTATCTCACTCCGCAGCAGATCAAGGGCGCCCTGGATGAATACATCGTCGGCCAGGAAAAGGCCAAGAAAAAAATCTCGGTGGCCGTCTATAACCACTACAAGAGAATAAAGCTCAAAAAAGGATTTTCTGATGTCGAAGTGGCCAAGAGCAATATCCTCCTCATCGGCCCGACAGGAACAGGAAAAACTTTGATGGCTCAAACCCTGGCCAAAATCCTCTCCGTTCCCTTTGCCATCGCTGACGCCACAACCCTGACCGAAGCGGGTTATGTTGGGGAGGACGTCGAGAACGTTGTCCTGAAACTATTCCAGGCGGCCGGCGGCAATATCGAAAAAGCTCAGAGAGGGATTGTCTATATCGACGAGATTGACAAGATCAGCCGGAAGAGCGACAGCCCGTCCATCACTCGCGATGTCTCGGGCGAAGGCGTGCAACAGGCTCTGCTCAAGATCATCGAGGGGACGGTGTCCAATATTCCGCCGCAGGGCGGCCGGAAACACCCCTACCAGGAGTTCATCCCCATCGACACGACAGACATTCTCTTTATCTGCGGAGGAGCCTTCATCGGTCTGGATAAGATCATCGCCCAGAGAATCGGGAAGACCGCCGTCGGTTTCAAATCAGAGCCGAGGGTGAAAAGAGGGGAGAGCTCCATCGAGATCTTCAACGAACTCATTCCTCAAGACCTCATCAAATACGGCCTGATTCCCGAGCTCGTGGGCCGGATCCCTGTTGTCGCTGTCTTCAATGAATTGGAGATCAGTGACCTGGTTTCGATCCTGACCAAGCCCAAGAATGCCATCGCCAAGCAGTTTCAGAAGCTTTTCGAGATGGAGGGAGTCGAGCTGGTCTTTTCTGAGGATGCCCTTTTAGCCATCGCCCAAAAATCCCTGGAGAAAAAGTTGGGCGCCAGAGGATTGAGGACCATCATCGAAGACCTGATGCTGGATATCATGTATGATTTGCCTTCATCCAAGAAGGCCACAAGAATAGAGGTCACCAGGAAAATGGTCGAGGACAACGAATCGAGCTTCGGACGACTAAAGAAAGCAGTAGGAGAATAAGATGACAGCTGAAATCAACGGCAATTCTGAGATGATCCGCAACATCCCGCTCATCCCGCTGCGGGACCTGGTTATTTTTCCTTCAACCCTGGTCCCTTTCATCATCGGCCGTCCATCCTCCATTCAGGCTTTAGACAAGGCCAACGAGAAGGACAAGATGATTTTCCTCTCGGCCCAGATGGATGCTTCTCTGGACAACCCAACCCCAAAGGACATTTATAGCCTGGGTGTTACCGCCAAGATCATCCGCACCGTCAAATCTGATGAGAAAAATGTCAAAGTCATCGTCGAGGCCAAGAAAAGAGCCCGAGTTATTGAGTATCTGAGCACGTACCCTTACTATCAAGTCCTGGCGAAGGTGATCAAAGAGATCGAGGACCACAGCCCCGAAGTCAAGGAGATGTTAAAGCGCGTCCTCGCCCTTTTTGAAGATTACCTGAAGCTTAATCAGAACGCCAATATCGAATCGATCATCCCGGCCGTACGGGACGCCGCCCCGGAAAGGATTACCGATATCATCTCTTCCCATCTCTATTTGCCATTGGAAGAGAAACAGAATTTGCTGGAAACGATCAACACCCTCGAGAGAATCCGGCGCCTGAACTACCTCCTGGAGAATGAGATTCTGAAAATCCATTCCAAGCTCCGCAGGGACACAAAGCATGACCGTCAGAGAATTACGGGCAAGGATTCCAGGCAGCCCCATCTCTTCCCCCCTGGGCCCAATTTCAGGAAAGAAGACCAGCCCAATGAGATCGAAGAGCTTCGCCAGAAAGTCAAAAAGGCCAACATGCCTCCTGACGCCGAAGAGAAGGCTCTGAAAGAGATAGAGAGGCTGGAAACCATGCCGCCTATGTCCGCAGAAGCCACGGTCTGTCGGAACTACTTGGACTGGCTGCTCTCTCTGCCCTGGAACAAGAAGTCCCGGGAGAAGAGGGACCTCAAAGAGGCGGAAAGGATCCTGGATGAAGACCATTATGGCTTGGATAAGGTTAAAGAGAGGATCACCGAATACCTTTCGATCCGCCAGTTGGTCAAGAACCCCAAAGGCATCATCCTGGGGCTCATAGGTCCTCCGGGTGTGGGGAAAAGCTCTCTCGGCCGGTCGATTGCCCGGGCGACAGGAAGGAAGTTTGTCCGGCTATCTCTTGGCGGCGTCCGCGACGAAGCAGAGGTCCGAGGACACCGCAGAACATATATCGGTGCCTACCCTGGACGAATCATCCAGATGGTCAAGCGCGCCGGCACCAAAAACCCTGTTTTTCTGCTCGATGAAGTGGACAAGATGAGCATGGATTTTAGGGGAGACCCGGCCTCCGCCCTGATGGAAGTCCTTGATCCTGAACAAAATAGCACGTTTCTTGACCACTATATCGACACGGATTTTGACCTCTCTCAGGTGATGTTTATCGTCACCGCCAACATGCTGGAGCCGATTCCCCGGCCTCTGATTGACCGCATGGAAGTTATCCGTCTTCCCGGCTACACCGAGGATGAAAAGCTCCAGATTGCCAAGAGATTTTTGTTCCCTAAGCAGATGAAAGTCCACGGTCTCAAAGCGAATAACCTCAGAATCATAGACCAAGCGCTCCAAAAGATTATCCGGGAATACACAAGAGAAGCCGGAGTGCGAAATTTGGAGCGAGAGCTCACTTCGGTCTGCCGCAAGCTCGTCAAGAGGGTCGTCCAAAAGGGAAAGGACCACAGCGAAAGGGTCACCCCGAAAAATTTAGAGACCTATCTGGGAATCCCAAAATTCCGGCGGTCTGTGATCGACAAGAAGGATGAGATCGGCGAGACTTTAGGGATGGCCTGGACCGAGTTTGGCGGAGAGCTTTTAACCTTCGAAGCCACCAAGGTTCACGGAAAAGGCTGCTTTACCCTTACCGGGCAGCTTGGTGAAATTATGCAGGAGTCGGCTCAGGCAGCTTTCAGCTATGTCCGGGGCAAGATTTTTGAATTGAATATCGCCAAGGACCTCCATAAGAATTTTGATATTCATATCCATGTCCCTGAGGGCGCGACGCCTAAAGAAGGTCCATCGGCGGGAATTACCATCGCCACCTCGATCCTCTCGTTATTGACGGAGATTCCGGTCAACAGAACGGTGGCCATGACCGGAGAAATCACTCTCAAGGGAAAAGTGCTTCCGGTCGGTGGAATAAAGGAAAAACTCCTGGCCGCCCATCGCGAAGGTATCCGAGAAGCGATCCTCCCCTTGGATAACAAGGCGGATTTGAAGGACCTGCCCAAAGTCATCAAGCAAGACATCAAGATTCATCTCGTTGAAAACATGGACGAAGTCCTAAAAATAGCTCTCACGGGTGAACTCCCCAAGAAACCTCCTCAGAAGGAGAAGATTGCTGTGACGCCAGAGCTTGCCCAGAGGGGAGGGGGGGGCGAAGGCCCGGCCGAGCCTCCTCTCACTCATTAAAAATTCCACAAAGAGGAATAACTTTTCGTCTCGCGCGGGATTGATTGGACGGAAAACAATCAACCGACAGGACTGAATAAACAAATTAAGACCTCATAGGAGAAGTAAAAAATGAAAGAGTACAGCTTGGTCGAACTTGAAGAAAAAGAGATGAAGGAGCTCGTGAAACTCGCCGGCCAGGTTGGCGTGGAGGACGAAGAAATCGAGGAAGCCACCAAGCACAACCTCATTTTCAAGGTCCTCGAGGCCCAGGCCAAAAAGAACGGCCTGCTTTTTTCAGAGGGCGTTCTTGAGTGCCTGGAAGATGGGTTTGGCTTCCTGCGGGCGCCGGAATTCAGCTATCTGCCCAGCCAGGATGACATCTATGTTTCGCCGTCTCAGATTCGCAAATTTCAGCTACGAACAGGAGATACCATATCCGGTATCGTCCGGCCCCCCAAAAATGGGGAGAAATACTTTGCTTTGATCAAAATCGAAGCCATCAACTTCAAGCACCCGGATGTCCTGCAGGATATGAGGAGAAATGTCCATTTTGAGCACCTGACACCGCTCTATCCGTTTGAAAAGATCAACCTGGAGGACGGCAACGCGAAAAACATGAACGCCCGAATCATGGACCTCTTGACCCCGATCGGCAAGGGGCAACGAGGACTGATCGTCTCTCCGCCGAGGGCGGGGAAAACCACGCTGTTGAAAACGATTGCCAAGTCGATTGAAAAAAATCACCCTGAAGTTTTTCTCATAGTCCTTTTAGTGGCCGAGAGGCCGGAAGAGGTCACGGATTTCCAGAGAAGCGTCAACGGCGAAGTGATTGCTTCCACTTTTGATGAACCGCCGGTAAGAAATGCCCAAGTGGCCAATATCGTGCTGGAGAAGGCCAAGCGGCTTGTCGAAATCAAAAGAGATGTCACCATCTTGCTCGACAGCATTACGCGTCTGGCCAGAGCCCATAACGCCATCATCCCGCCTTCCGGCAAGGTCCTCTCAGGAGGAATAGATGCCAATGCCCTTAACAAACCCAAGAAATTCTTCGGCTCAGCCAGGAAAATTGAAGAAGGCGGAAGCCTTACGATCATGGCGACCGCCCTGGTCGACACCGGAAGCCGCATGGACGATGTTATCTTTGAAGAATTCAAGGGCACCGGAAATATGGAGATCAACCTTGACCGCCGCCTGGTGGATAAGCGTCTTTTTCCCGCCATTGACATCACCCGCTCCGGGACGAGAAAAGAAGAACTGCTCATCGAGGAAAACGACTTGAACAGAATCTGGATTCTGAGAAAGGTCTTGAGCCAGTTGTCCGAAGTCGAGGCCATGGAGCTTCTGGTCGAAAAGCTCGGCAAGACCAAAATAAATCAGGACTTCCTGAACGCTATGAGCAAAGGGCTGTAAATAAAGAATTTAGTCCGTCTTTAGTCCCTACAATTATTACTTTTAAAATTTCTCCAATGGAATGAGCGATCATCATAGCCGTTTTAAACAAAATCAAAATAAAATTTCTAACAATTTAAGAAACCATGCATAAAAGCCCTTTCGATGATTTCCACGGTTGGACAATAATTGGGCCAAGGGGATATCCACAGTGGGTGGAAAATTCTATCTGATTGATATGAAATTAGATAAAAACAAGGCTGCTATTGTGTCGCATAAGGAATATTATGTCAACTTCAAAATTTTTCTGGCTCAGACCAGGCTGCGCCTGGGAAAAATGCTAAAGAACACATACACAATGGCTAATAATCTCGACAGGTATTTTACGTTTACGTGCGGCTTACCTTTTAAGGCTTCGCCTTCAGCCTGGCAATAATCTCTTCCAGGACCTTGATGATTTCTTCTTTGCTTACGGCGTGCTTCTTGAATTCAAGGCGGAAATGATAATAATCGTTATGTTTAGGCGTATAGCTAAAGACATATGGCTTTGTTGTTTTTTGCTTGCCTTTAAGCTTCTTGGATAATTCCCTGGTATCTTCGCGCCGGAGACCTTTTTCGCTGATTTCTGTAATGAGTCTTTCCATGTCCTGCTCTTTCTCGAGCTTGGCGATTTCTATGAGCGTGCTGCGGCTGGTAATGTCATAGGTCTTACAGAGCTCGCGAAGCCGTCTCGGAATTCGAGCGACATTTATAATTTCAGTGATTGTCGAGCGCGCTTTTCCTATCTTTTCGGAAAGCTGGTTGTGGTTATAGCTATAAATATCGATTAACGCCTTAAGGCCATCAGCTTCTTCAAAAACATCGAGGTCTTTGCGTTGCAAGTTTTCGATTAAAGCGAGCTCAAGGGCTTCGTTATCTCTGACGTTCATCTCGATGCAGGGAATTTCTTTTAAACCAATGTTTCTTGAGGCGACAAAGCGTCGCTCTCCGGCTATGATCTCGAAGCGGTCATTTTTTGGTCTGACAAGGATGGGCTCAAGAACTCCTTTTGATTTGATCGAAGCCATAAGCTCTTCAAGGTTTCCGAGCTCACTGCGAGCCTGACGAGGGTTAGGGTCGATTTTGTCGAGAGAGATCATCCGGATTCGAGGGCCGGATATGCGGGCTGAGATCAAGTCGACAAAATGATCATCATGACGCATGAAAATGGTATCAGGCAAACCGGATCTTTTAATTTTTTGCACGCTCAATAATCTCCTCGGCGATTTTTTTGTATTGAAAAGCCCCCACAGAGTTCGGAGCATAAGTAAATATCGATTCTTTGTAAGCCGGGCTTTCTTCGAGCTTGACACTTTTAGATATATAAGTCTTAAAGACTAGGCGTCCAAAAACTTTGCGTATTCTCTTAACCACATCTTTGGAGATATTTGTTCTCTTGTCGTGAAGGGTAATTAGAATTCCTAAAACACGAAGGTCTGGGTTGGCGACTTTTTTAACTTTATCGATGGTCTCGAGCAAATCGTCTGTTCCCTCAAGACAGAGATATGAGGATTGGATGGGGATTAAAATATGAGTGGCTGCCACAAGCGAATTAAGAGTGATAAGGCCGAGTGTTGGTGGGGTATCCATAACAATGTGGTCATAATGAGGCTTGATAGGCTCGAGAATATCTTTGAGGCGGAAATGGCCATCGATCTCTCCAAGGAGAGACGGTTCAAGCTTGGCCATGGAAATCTTAGATATGGCGATATCAAGACCTGGAATAGTTGATTTAGAGACAATACTCTCAAAATTATCCTCTGGATGCATCATGACATCAAAAAGTGATTTGGCATGCTGGGAAGGGTCATTCAAACAAGAAATAGTGCTATGGGCCTGGGGGTCGGTATCAACGAGAAGAATTTTGTTGCCCATTAAGGCCAAAGCCGCGGAAACATTAAGAGCCGTCGTGGTCTTCCCTACTCCTCCTTTTTGATTGGCAATCGCGATGATCAAAATGTTTCCTCAAAGGTGAAAACTAAATAAGAAAAGTAGAATAATAAATTAAAAATGAAAATGCAAGCAAATAAAATGTCGGCATGCCGACATTTAGATAAGTAATTGAAAATAAATAGGATAGTAATATAAGACCATTGGATATTGAAAAGAATTGATGTTTGACAAGGGTTCTCGTATAATCGAATAAAATTAATGCTGGAAAATAAAAACGATTCTAAAAAGCCAAAGCTGCGGCGAGAGATGGGCCTGTGGGATTCTGTCTTATTGGTGATGGGGAGTGTTATAGGCTCAGGGATCTTCATGACGACGGGGTTCATTGTTGGGTTCGTGCCTTCGCCTTGGAAAGTGATGACTGTTTGGGTTTTGGGCGGGTTGATAACTATCTGCGGCGCTCTTTCATTCGGGGAGTTGGCGGCGATGTTTCCTCGAGCTGGAGGCCAGTTCGTCTATTTGAGGGAGGCTTACGGAGACTGGTCGGGGTTTCTCTTTGGATGGACCTTTTTCTGGGTCATCGAATGCGGCGGGATTGCGGCATTGGCAGTTGGGTTTGCTGAATATTTTGGCTACTTCTTTCCTTCGATTTCCCCGCAGACGATTTTATTTAAGACCAATTTTTTAGGACTCCCCTATTCTCTATCTTCAGGACAACTCCTGGCCGTGCTTGCGATTTCTGTTCTTTCTGGGGTTAATTATTTCGGCATCAAGAGCGGTGTGTTTGTCCAGAATATTTTCACTTTTTTGAGAATAGCCTGCTTGGCCGCTCTGATTGTACTTGGCTGGCTGATCGGAAAAAAATCGGGAATTCAAAATTTTGGCCAGTTTTTTTCGTCAGGGGTAACATTCAATTTGAAGTTCATGGGGTTGGCGCTTTTTGCCGTTCTGTGGACCTATGACGGATGGTATTCTGTGAACTGCACGGCAGAGGAAATCAAAAAGCCGGAGAGGAATATTCCGTTGAGTCTTCTGCTCGGAACGATGGGAGTGACGTTGGTTTATCTTCTTACCAATATCATTTATCTTTTGGCTCTCCCGCTCGAAAAAATGAGCGGAGTCGCGCGCGTAGGCGAACTGGCTGCATCCTCTCTCTTTGGGCCTAAGGCTGCCTCCTTCATGGCTGGCGGCATTACTATAGCCATTTTCGGCTGCCTGAGCGCCACTATCCTTTACGGACCGAGGGTTTATTATGCCATGGCTGAAAGAGGTCTTTTCTTCCGCAAAATGAGCACTATCCATCCCCGCTACCATGTCCCCAGCCGGGCTATTTTAGGCCAGGCTGTCTGGTCTTCTCTCCTTTGTCTTTCGGGGACATACCAAACCCTTTATGAATACGTAATTTTTGCCTTAGTCTTGTTTTTCGCCGCTACGGGTTTGGCGGTACTGGTCCTGCGCATCAAACAGCCGGGGTTAAACAGGCCTTACCGCGCCTGGGGTTACCCTGTCATTCCCTTGATTTTTGTCGTCATCAACCTGGCGATTTTTCTAAACAGCCTTTTTTCCCAACCTTATCAGTCCCTTCTGGGCTTGATGATTATCTTAGCGGGAGTCCCGGCCTATTCTTACTGGAAAAAGAAGCGATCGTCTGAAAAATACAGGCTGACTTAGAGATCGAACTCGTAAATATATTATTATCAACAATTTATGCTCTATTTGCGTGGGCTCGTGAGTTTAATCGGCAAAATCAGAGCTCAGGAAGCCATTTTTCCGTCGATATGAATGACCTTTTTCTTAAGGTCAATCTTCAGGCCGGAAAGTTCCACCGCTCGCTCTACAATCCGGTAAAGACCGGAGCAGCAAGGGACAGTCATGATGGCCACAGTGAGGGATTTGAGGCTGTTCTGTTTGATGATTTCGGCCAGCTTTTCCACATAGCCTTCTGTCTCATCGAGTTTCGGACAGGCAATAACAAGCTTCTTGCCTTGGAGCAGGTCCTGATGGAAACTGCCTAAGGCAAAGGCTGTGCAATCGGCGGCGATAAGAAGGTGGCTTGATTTAAAATAGGGAGCGTAGGGAGACACCAGGTGAAGCTGGATCGGCCACTGCCTGAGCTCGGATGCCCCAGAAAAGGCCTTTTTCCTTCTGGTCGGGGCGTCGGTTTCAGGAATTTCGCAGGCAACGGTTCCCGGGCACCCCGAAGGATATGTTTTTTTTATCCCATGCACTCGGTTGGCCGCTTCCTCTCCCCTTGTTTGCAAGACGTGCTTGTAGGCAGCCCCGGCATCGTAGCCTTCGCTTTCCCTCTCGATGATCTTCAGGGCGCCTGTCGGGCAGACATCGAGGCAGGCTGCCATGCCGTCGCAGTAAATCTCTTTCAGCAAAACGGCTTTGTTGTCCTCGTCCAAAGCCAGAGCGCCCTCGGCGCATGCCGTTATGCAAAGGCCGCAGCCGTCGCATTTATCTCGGTCGATTTCGATGATTTTTCTTTTAGCCATGGTCCATTCTCCTTCTTAAAAAGTTTTCACCGCAAAGCATAGCACTCCCCTTTTGGCGAGTCTTTGATTTAAGTCAAATATTCAGCAGGAGAGATCTTCCCGCATTTTCAAGCATTCTTTGACCCTGATTCTTTTCCCCTTGACTTCGATCAGGCCCTCCTCCTGCATCTCTCGCAAATTCCTGGAGAGCGTTTCGCTGATGGTGCCCAACAGCTTGGCCAGGTCTGATTTCTTAATTTTCAATTCGATGAGGCAGCCCTTATCGTCGGAGCAATGAGAAAGGAGATATTGGACCAGTCTCTGCCGGACTGTCCGAAGGCCGAGCGATTCGATCCTCTCATTGAGAACAAGACACTTTTTCGCCAGCAAGGCCAGGAAATATCTACTGATGGCCGCGTCTTTTTCGATCTTCTCGAGAAAACCCTGCTTTTCAAAAAAAAGAACCTCGGTGTCTTTTGTTGCCTGGGCAAAGGCCGGGAACTTGGCCGAGGCTAAGGCGATGGCCTCGCCAAGGAAATCGCCCGGCTGCAAGCGCACAACTTCCACTTCCCTTCCGTTTTCGTCCATCTTGAAGACGCGGACTTCCCCTTTAAGGATATGGTAGAAGCCCGAGGCATCCTCTTGAGCCTGGAAAAGAAAGGCATTTTTTCTGTATTTTTTAGGCTTCCCCAGTGCCTCGATTTTCTTTTCCAAATTTTCCATCTCCATGATCCTTAAAATGGCTGAGAGAACTTCTCCAGGACCCCTGCAATCTTTTTCCCGTAATCAAGGTTAGCATAAGTTGTTGATAATAAATAAATTAAATATCCAAGTCTTTTCATCCGAGCCTCCTTTCTTTATCTGCCTTTCTATTATGTTCACCTTTTTGGCGGGGATCAATGGCGGTCAACTGGGAGGATCAGGCAGCTTGGCCCTCCCCTGCCCTTGAGAAATTCAGAAAGGTCAACAGAGTGGACCGTGAATCCGGCCTTTCGCAGGCTGTGTGCGGCGATCGAGTTGCTTTTTTCCACAATCACTTCTCTGACGCCAAGCGAGATGACGTTTGCGCTCGAGGAATCAAGCTCGGGAATCTCGATGGTTTTAAAACCCTCAAAAAATCCTTTGGGAAAAACGTTTTGATAACCGAGAACGGTCTTTGGGCCGACAACGCTCATCGCGCCGCCGATGTGCAAGTAGGAAGGCGGCAGAACAATCGTCCTGACCTCATAGCCCATGCTGGCGAGAAATTGCGATAATTGTCTGACTCCCGAAAGATTTGTCCTTCTGGAGCGTCCGACAAACACCACTATTCCCGCTAAAATGACATCGCCTCCTTCAACCGTGCCGGGCTCCTCAATCTCTCCCGCACAGGGCACTCCCATGGAATCCAGCGCAGCGGCTGCCCAACCTTCTTCTCCGCGCCTTGTTCGGAGGCCCATCCTCAGCTTGATGTATCCTTTCGGGGTGACGAGGCTCGTATCCCGGGCAAAAACAGAGTTCGGATGGCCGGGCATTTCTTTGAGATTGATCACCCGGCAGCCCGATTGGCGGAGGAGCGCCCGCAACTGCTGGTGCTGTCTCGTAGCTTTGGCTTTGTTGGCAACCTGTCCGATGTTATGCGCCTTAGGGTCGGCCACATGAAAATATTCTTTTTGCGGCTCACAGACAATGGCGCGCTTCAGCTTATCCCCTTCATGTTTCAGCATCAAGACCTCCTTGGAGTGCTAAAGAATACATGGCCATGATTCTTTAAGAACTTATCATAAGCTTAATCTTCCGTAAACTATGAAATTCGGGGACAGGAACGATATTCCTTAATTCCGTATCGTGTGCCCGAATTTTCAAAGAAAAAAATTGATAATCAACAGCCTCTTTGCTAAACTAAATTTATGAAAGAAGATATCAAGACCATTCCTGTCAAAAACGCTGAAAAAGCTGATTTTGAATATTGGCTAAGCCAGTCTCCCAGGGAGAAGCTTGATACTCTTCAATATCTCAGAGAAATGGTATATGACCTAAAACATGAGAGTCGAAAAGGATTTCAGAGATTTCTTAAAATTACTAAAAGAAAAACGGGTTAGATACCTGATTGTTGGGGGGTTTGCTTATTCCTATTACGCAGAGCCGCGCTATACAAAAGATATTGATATTTTTGTTGAAGCCTCGGAAAAAAACGCCCAAAAGATAATTTCTGCTATCACAGAATTTTGGCAGCGGGAACCCGGGCTCAAAATGAAGGACCTTTTGAATAAAGACGTTATCATCCAATTGGGTTATGCGCCTGTAAGAATAGACATCATCACATCTTGCACAGCGATAAAGTTTTATAAGGCCTGGAAAAACCGAGTTAAGGCCAATTATGGCGATATTGACATATTTTTTATCTCGCTCAACGATTTGATCAAGAATAAAAGGTCAACAGGCCGAAAAAGAGACCTGCTCGATGCTCAATATCTTGAAAGAGTCAAAAAACTATCGCGCAAACAACGGGCTAAAAAGGCCTAAAGCTGATGCTGACTTCAGACCGTCAGGAGAATCGATGAAGAAAACTTCGCGGCCTTGCGCTTTTGCTTTTTCCTCCGGCTTCGCTTCGGAGCTCGATGATTCCCGGGTTGACGATGGCCTCCGGCTTTGTTGTCTGATTGGAAGCCATCATCTCAGATTGAACAGCGCGCAGCCGGCCG